>CAZAMT010000005.1:0-49100 GCA_964486145.1 uncultured Bacteroidales bacterium | reverse complement strand
TTAATATTTGGTGTATTTATGTTGTTGAGCTGGTTAATCAGCCAACGATTAAAATCAAAATTCAAGAAGTATTCGAAGGTACCTATCGATAATGGTTTGAGTGGACGGGAAATTGCCGAACGAATGTTACATGAGAATGGCATTCATGATGTTAAGGTAACTGCAGTTCCGGGCCAGTTGACCGATCATTATCATCCAACACAGAAAACGGTTAATTTAAGTCCGGATGTATATCATGGCCGAAGTGTGGCATCTGCGGCTGTTGCAGCACACGAGTGCGGGCATGCGGTACAGTATGCAAGAGCGTATTCGTTTGTTAAAGTGCGTTCAACATTGGTGCCGGCTGTAAGCTTTGCTTCCAACTGGGTACAATGGGTTTTGCTCGCGGGCATTCTTTTAATCAATACTTTTCCGCAGTTATTACTTGCCGGAATAGGGTTGTTTGCCCTTACAACCCTTTTTAGTTTTATAACTTTACCTGTGGAAATCAATGCAAGTCAGCGTGCCCTGGCGTGGCTTAGTGCCAGTGGAATTACAAGTTATCATACCCATGATAAAGCCAAAGATGCTCTTAAATGGGCTGCATACACGTATGTGGTTGCTGCATTGGCTTCACTGGCAACATTAATGTACTATATCATGATCTTTTTAGGAGTAAGCAGAGATTAATAGGAATTTAAATGTTCCATAAAATATTTGCTTATCATTTCTGTAAGGTGCACTCTGTCAATGCCTCTTACGTTGTGTTCATGGGTTGGGTAAACAAAGTAATCTACCTGCTTTCTGTTTTCAATGCATGATTGCAGGAATTTCAGGCTATGCTGCCAGACTACCACGGGATCCTGGGCACCATGAATGAGTAATAGTTTTCCCTGAAGATGTGCTGCTTTGTCAAATAAACTGGTTTTTTCATATCCGGCAGGATTTTTTTTGGGAGTATCCATATATCTTTCTGTATACATTACTTCGTAGAACCGCCAGTCCATTACCGGACCACCGGCAACTCCGACTTTGAAAACACCCGGATGGTTGACCATGAGTGAGGTTGTCATAAAACCACCATAGCTCCAACCATACACTCCAATTCTTGATTTATCAACGTATGGCAGTGATTTTATAAAATCAATACCTTTCATTTGGTCCTTCATTTCAATGATGCCAAGTTGCCTGAAGGTAACATTCTCGAAATCAAGTCCACGATTGGCAGAACCCCTTCCGTCAAGGGTAAAGGAGATGTAACCGTTCTGAGCCATGTAATGTTGCCAAAGCTCGGTTCTGCCGGGCCAACTGTTTTCAATTAGTTGAACATGTGGACCATTATAAACATATACAATAACCGGGTAGGTTTTGGTTGAATCAAAATCAGCCGGTAAAACCAGCCGGTAATACAAATCGGTTTGTTCATCCTCCGCTTTGATTGTTGAAATAATGCTTGGCCCTATTGAATACTCCTTTAGCGGATTATTTGCAGTTAATATGTTCTTTACAGAATTTCCGCCTGCATCAATAATATTGATTTCCCGTGGTACTTTTTTATTTGTATAAGAATTAATAAGGTAGGTTCCTTTTTTGTTCATTTTCGCTGCATGTACTCCCGGGTTTTTATTCAGGCGATGGATTTCACCGGATTTGATATTTACTGCGTAAATGTTTTTTTCGATGGGGCTGTCTTTGGTTGCCTGGAAAAAAACAATTTCATTACGATCATTTATACCTAACAGTTCGGTAACTTCCCATTTTCCGCTGGTTAATTGTTTGATTAGATCCCCTGAAGTGTCATACAAATAAAGGTGATTGTAGCCATCGCGGCGGGTTTGCCAAATAAACCGGGTTGCATCGGAAGGGAGAAACACCATCGGGTGCTGTGGTTCGGTGTACTTTTCATGACGTTCTTCAAACAGGGTTTTATCAAGACCCCCGTCATTCACATGATAGCGCTGCAATTTCATATGGCTTTGATCACGATTCAATTCAGCCAGGTAAATGTATTTTTCATCGGGCGACCATTGTATATTGGTGAGATATTTGTCACCGGGTTCACCGGTTTGAAGATAAACGATTTGACCCGTTGATAAGTGGTAAATGCCAATGGTTACTTGTTCACTGCTGGCTCCGGCCATCGGATATTTTATAGGGTTGTTTTCTGCAGGTTTTTCTGTAATGGATACCAGCGGATATGAGGTTACTTCTGACTCATCGTTTCGGTAAAAAGCCAGATAGTTTCCGCGAGGGCTCCAATATGTGCCTTTTGAGATTCCAAATTCGTTTCGGTGAACAGTATGACCAAAAACAATATCGGCACTATTTGATTCAGCAACAGCGCGCGTACCTTTATCCCGATCGTTAATAAACAGGTCATTTTCAATGGTGAATGCAAAAAAATCCTGGTTTGGTGAAATATCAATGTTCTCAGCGCCTGAAGGTATATTTATGACATTGGCTATTGATTTTTCTCTGGCATTAAAAAAAATAAGTTTATTGTCGTGTTTATATCGGAAAATTTCCTGGTCAACCCACGTGATTGTTGGGAACTGTTCAATCGTACTTACCTGATGGTCTGCGTGCTTTTCATTGATATCATTGATATGAAGGATTTCTTTGTCTTTTGTGTTATCGATTTCTGAGTTGATCAATGCTTGATCTGTTTTGTATGTATAAGCTGTTGATGATCTCCAAATTAAGTTGTTCCTGGTATTGGGTTTTAAGTATGAATTTCTGCCTATTTCACAGTCGTAAATGGTTAATTTCTTTTCTTGTGAAATCCCTGCTTCGCAGACGTAAAAGAAAATTGCAATAAGAAGAATAATGGTTTTCATGTGTCAGATTTATTAAAGTTAAACATATTTATTTGTTGATAATTGTAACGTATTATTAGACCAATACCTATATCTTTTTTAATTAAAGGCCGTATATAGAAATTGAATGAATTTAGCCATAATGCGTCAAAAAACTCCTAAAATAGAATTAAGCAATTTGATTTACAATGACAATTGTGATCTTTTGTCCAAAATGAGAATCCTGTTATTCTTTTCATTCTTATCCGGAATTGGAATAGCATTAGGAAAGGTGGGCATAAAACAAAATTATCTGTAAATTAAATGAGTGAACAGATACTAAAGGCATTGATGCAATTATTTGCTTTAATTGCCAGGCCTGAAAGTAATCGCAGTGACCGAAGAATAATCGTTGAGTCTTTTTTACGAAGACTTCTTAATAAGGAGTTGGTAGAAGAGTACCTCAACGTTTTCGATCATTATTATGATACGCTTCAAGGCAGACATAAGGAAAGAGGCAAACGCGTTATTTCCTCCAGTTCTGTGCGTGTTTTAAAAATATGTACACAAATAAATGAAGAACTTGTCCTGCAGCAAAAGATAATTGTGTTGTATCAATTGCTGGAATTTGTAAAGTCAGATGCCGATGAGATTTCCATCCAGGAGCTCGAGTTTATCCAAATGGTTGCAGATACCTTCCATATTGAAGAATCTCAATATGCGTTGCTTGAAAAATTCGTAACATGTTCCCTGAAGGAAGTTCCTTCATCCGAAGATATTTTGATGATTACCAGTAAGAAAAAACATGTTGGTAATAACAAGCATATCCAACGCGAGTTTATTGACGGGGTTTTGATCGTGTTGAACATGTCTCTTGCAAATATTTTTCTTGTCAGATACATTGGTATAAGCGAATTATACCTTAACGGCCAGCTCATTCATCCGAATAAAGTGCATGTTTTAACAACCGGTGCTTCTATTCGGAATCATATTTTAAAGCCAATTTACTATAGTGACATTGTCAGTTGCTTTATTGAGGATAAATTAAATTCCCGTATAACTTTTGATGTTCACAATATTTCTCATCGGTTTAAAAATGGACATATTGGATTACACCCGATGAGTTTCTCCGAGGACTCGGGCAAGTTGGTCGGGATAATGGGAGCCAGCGGTGCCGGTAAATCTACGTTGCTAAATGTATTGAATGGCTCTGTGGAACCTGAATCAGGAGAAGTTACTATAAATGGAATTAGCATACATAAAAACAAAGAGAAATTAGAAGGGATAATCGGTCATGTTTCACAGGACGACTTGTTAATCGAGGAACTTACTGTTTATCAGAATCTTTACTACAATGCCAAATTATGTTTTGATAATTATACGGAGGATAAAATTGTAAAAACTGTAAATACAACCTTGCAAAACCTGGGTTTATTTGAGATTAAGGATGTTCAGGTAGGTTCACCATTAAACAAAAAGATCTCCGGTGGTCAGCGAAAAAGATTAAATATAGCCCTGGAATTGATCAGGGAACCATCCGTTTTATTCCTCGATGAGCCAACATCGGGTTTGTCGTCAAGAGACTCGGAAAATATTTTGGATTTACTAAAAGAGCTTGCGTTAAAAGGAAAGCTGGTTTTTGTAGTTATCCATCAACCTTCCTCGGATATTTTTAAAATGTTTGATAAACTATTAATTTTAGATACCGGGGGTTACCTGATTTATAGCGGGGATCCGATAGATTCCATCATCTATTTTAAAGAGCAAATTCATCACGCCAACTGGAACGAGAGTGAATGCAGGTTATGTGGTAATGTGAATCCGGAGCAGGTATTCAATATTGTAGAATCCAATGTTCTGGATGAATTTGGTCAGCAAACCCATACCAGGAAGGTTTCTCCCGAAGAATGGGCCAGAAGTTTTAAGACATTTAAAATACAAAAACAGGATGTTTCAAAAAGCATTGGGCAGCGCTTACCGGAAATTTCATTCAAAATTCCAAACAAGATAAAACAATTTTGGATATTTATTTGCAGAGATGTACTTGCAAAATTATCCAATACCCAATATTTGATCATCAATTTTCTTGAGGCACCATTGTTGGCATTTTTACTGTCGTTCATTATTAAATATTACGATGTAAGTGTTTCCAATGAATACGGATACACTTTTGAGGGAAACTCCAATATACCGGTTTACATTTTTATGTCGGTAATTGTAGCCATTTTCATTGGTTTATCGGTGAGTGCCGAGGAAATTATAAAAGACAGAAAAATACTCAAACGGGAAGCATTCTTAAATTTAAGCTGGTCAAGTTATTTGCTTTCGAAAGTTGCCGTTATGTTTGTGATATCGGCAATTCAGGCCCTGGCATTTGTGTTGGTGGGAAACTCAATCATTGAAATTAAAGGAATGTATTTTGAATACTGGCTGGTTCTTTTCAGTGCATGGGCTACAGCAAATATTATGGGACTGGTTATTTCTGATTCGTTTAAGACGGTTGTAACCATTTATATATTAATTCCATTCCTGGTGATTCCTCAAATTATTTTAAGTGGGGTTATAGTGAAATATGAGAAACTGAATCCTACAATATCATCACCCGATCGCATTCCTTTTTATGGTGAGGTGATAACAGCACGATGGGCTTATGAAGCCCTTGCAGTATATCAATTTAGTGAAAATGACTATGAGCGTGATTACTATATTTACGATAAAACCATGAGTCGGGCTGAGTTTAAGAAAAACTACTGGATACCATACTTAGAGAATAAGATTGACTTGATTAAAAAGGATATGAATCATGCGAAAAAATCTGAATCATATACAGAGTATTTTGAACTTTTACGAAATGAAATAGAAAAAGAAAATCAAAACAATCCGAAACTGAAATTCAGGGCCGTTTTTCAATTATATCCGGAAAAATTTAGTACAGAATCCCTTGACAAACTTGATAAATATATGGAATTGTTGAAAACCTACTATATCCGGTTATATAATAGAGCTAATGAGCGAAAGGATAATGAAATATCAGATAAACAGCTTACAGCGGAAGGTAAACAAGCATTTTTGAAAATAAAGCGCGACTATTCCAATGAAAAACTAACAGAATTCGTTGAGAATAAAAACGAGGTCGTGCGAATTGTGGAATATAACGGACAACTCTATCAAAAAACAGATCCTATCTATCTAGATCCTGAGCATCCATTTATCAGATCTCATTTCTATGCCCCTCGGAAACAATTCTTTGGAAAATTTTATCATACCTTTTGGGTAAACATTGGAGTAATCTGGTTTACGGCATTTCTTCTTTATCTAATACTGTACTTTCGTATCTTAAAGCGGCTACTGAAATACTTTGATGATCTAAGCTTATCCGGCTACAGAGGCGGATTTAGTTTTGTAAGAAAATAAAAAAGCCGCAACTCAACGCGGCCTTTTAAAATTTTTAGGAAAACCAGGTAAACGTCTGTGTATTATTCAACTATTTCAATCATTTTAAAAGGTACACGAATAATTGATTCATAATCTTCACCCGCTTCCAGCATGTCTTCATCATCCTCTTCGTAATACCAGTTAATGAGCACTTCTTTGTTTGATTTTTGAATGGTCTCTAATTTTTTAAAAACATCTAAAATGCACTTTGATGAACTGGTGTTAAAGTATTCCAGTTGAACGATTACCTTTGTTGAGTCCATTGGTTCGTTGGCATATTTTTCTAACCAATCAACCAGCGGCTTATAAAATTCTATTGAGTTTTCCGGTATTGATCTTCCTTTTATTTCGATCACTCCCTTTTCCGCATCAAATTTTACCGAAGGAGTTTTTGGAGTGCCTTCAATGTTAATTGGTTCCAATTCCATACCTTTCAATATTATCTAAATTCTTTATTTCTTAGTTTATGTAAATATCCAAATTGAAAAAATAAAATTCATCATTTACCGGTAAAAACGTGTAATTAAGTTTGTTACCTGTTTTTCTTGCAATATCAACCAGCCCCAGACCTCCACCACCTTTCGCAGATAATTTCTGGTGATTCAGGATAAATTTGTACATATCCTTTAGTTCCTCCCGGGATAGTGAATTAATTTTATCAATTTTATCTTTTAAGAACTTGATTTTTGTTGACCTGATAAAATTACCGATTGAAATAATGTATTTATCATTATCCTTTACAATAATGATTGTACCAAATTTGGGATCAACCTGGTTTTTATATTCATCAGGGAGTTCATCAACGTGATGATAAAGATTTTGCAGGCTCTCTACCAGTACATTGTATATTTTTTTTCTTGTTTTACTTTGCTCATTAGCCTCCATAAGCTTATTTTCCATTAGATCCAGGATCTTATTGATAAGATCAGAAGTTATGCTGCCTTTGTGCGCAAGGAGCACTTCTTTATCTTCTGTTAAATCTTTAAAGTAATTATTTACACTAAAGCTCATCTAGGGCTAATTATCTTTTGTTTATCCGCTAAGGTTTAGCAGCTTCTAAAGCTGAACAAATATATAAAAAAAATACACCTTCTTACAAAGCAATCCTACAAGTTAGCATATTTTTGATAAATAAAAAACGTTTTATTCCTTTTAACGTTGAATTTAAAAAATGGTTATAACCGCGTATTATTAACATTTCAGGCATTTTCATACTTGCTGTAATGTTATCAAATATCTTTTTTAACCAACTTTTTTTTCTTTTTGGTTCCTGAGTATAACTCGTATTTGTTGAATTTGCATTCCAAATTACCGTTAAATAAAGTGAATTTTTTTGAAGTTCGAAGGCCCAGGTTTTTTAATGCTTCTTTATTTGAACTTATTATCCAGGCATGCCAGTTGATGAAATCCTTTTTCAATTTGTCACCAATCCGTTTGTAAAAACTGTTGAGGTTGTTTTCACCCATTCGCTCGCCATAAGGAGGGTTTATAATGAGCGTACCCCATTTATTGAATTTATAATCGAAAAATGATTTTGTATTAACTTCAATTCGTTTATCTAACAGAGCGTTTTTGATATTGGTCCTTGCCAGACTTACTGTTTTTGCCGAGTAATCACTACCTTGTATAGTATGTTCAAATTTTCTTTCTTCGAATTGATCGTAAACGGATTCAAATAATTCCATGTCAAAATCTTTCCATTTCTCAAAGGCATATTTTGATCTAAAAACACCCGGTTTAATATTATAAGCAATCATAGCCGCTTCAATCAATATCGTTCCTGAACCACACATAAAATCATAAAAGTCTGAATTTCCATTCCAACCTGTCAACAAAATCATTCCAGCGGCAAGTACCTCGTTTAACGGGGCTACGTGCCCATCGATACGATAACCCCGTTTATGAAGTGATTCACCGGAACTATCAAGGGCAAGTGAACATTTGTCATCATTTACATGGAAGTTTAACCTCAGCGTTGGATCTTGGGTGTCAACTGAAGGGCGCCTTCCGGTTTTTTTTCTCAACTGGTCAACAATGGCATCTTTTATTTTTTGCGATACAAACTGAGAATGGTTAAAGTACTCAGAGTTAATCACAGAATCGATTGTCAGGGTATCTCCGCGGGATAAGAAATCCGTCCAGTCAATATTATCAACAGACTTATACAATTCAACATCGTTTCTTGCACTGAATTTTAAAACAGGTTTTAATATTTTTATTGCCGTTCTTAGTGCAAAGTTTGATTTATACAAGAGGTCTTTATCGCCTTCATATTTGACAGCCCGCGATTCGATTTCAATGTTTTCAGCCCCCAATTCTTCAAGTTCACTGGCAAGCACATTTTCCAGACCATAAAAGGTTTTGGCAACCATTTCAAACTTGTTCGTGTCGTTCATCTGCATAAAATTTGCATTAATAAATTGATAATTTGTCACTTATTATATTTATCTTGTTTTGTGGCTGGATATCAATTCCGGCCATACCCATTTAATTGTAAAATCTCATATATTGTTTATTGCTTTTAAGGCATTATCAAATCGAACATTTCCACTACCGCTAATAACACAGTATTTTTGGCTTAGATTCTCCAATTCTGCCTGGTATAAGCTGAAGAGTTTTTGTCGGTTAAATCCAGAGTTTTCTCTTATGCCGTCATCTTCCCATCGTATATCAGTATTCAATAATAAGAAAAGATCAACATTGCTTTCTTTCATCGCTTTATCCAACCATTCAGGAAACTTTTTGTAACACCATATGAACCAAATTTTTGTAATAATTAAATAGGTGTCGTAAAATAAGTAACTATTTGCCTTGGATGCAAATTCTTTTTCCAACTCAACCTGTTTCCTTGCTATGTGTTCAATGTCATTGTAGTTGTATGGTCTGTTTATATTTTCAACATAGGTCCTGGCATATTCCGGTATATATATCGTATTGAAGTGTGCGGAAAGTTGTTTACACAGTGTTGTTTTTCCTGTGGATTCGGGACCAGTAACAACCACTTTTTTAATTTTCTTCATGTTGCAGGTTGAATTCTTTTTTCCATGCCATATATCCAAGGATGGCAAGAACTGTATAAACAATAAACAGTAATGTTGTTGCATAGAGACCTTTGTAAATGTACAATACAAATGATGTAGCATCAATAACAATCCATAAAAGCCAGTGTTGCAATAACTTACGTGCAAGCATCCATGTTGCAACGATGCTAAGGGATGTGGTAAACGAATCAAGATAAGGAATTGGTGAATCGGTAAATTCCTTTAAAACATAAGCAATGATTCCAAAAAGGAGGAATGAAATCACTGCAAGTATTATCCATAGTGCAGGACCTACAGTACTTATCGGGAGTTTTTCTTGTTCAGGGTTCTTCTTACCTTTTTCCCAATATGCCCATCCATAAATGCTAATAAAAAGGTAATAGACATTCAATCCCATGTCAGCATAAAATTTTGTTTGGAAAAAAACATAAATAAAGAAGGATGATGTGATGATTCCAAAAGGCCACAACCATATGTTTTCTTTAATTTGAAAATAAATATAAATAAAGCCGGTAATGGTACCGGCTAATTCAATATAATTTGTTTTCAACCAAAAAGCTAAATGGCACAACATGTATATCAGTAATTACTTATGTTGGCTGTCCAATTCTGCAAGATATTTGTCCCAATTGCTAAGCACTTTAAGAGCTGTTTGAACCGAAGGGTCTTCTTCATTGATGACTTGATAAAAATTTGTAGTTTCCCATAAATCCCTGGCCATGTATGCTTTTAGTAATAATGAAATTTGTTCTTTGGATTTTTCTAAGCCTTTGTCCATCGATTTAACCCCTTCTTTTTCAGCGAATTTTCCTAGTTGATCAAAAATTTCATCCCCAATTTCGAAGTTATTTTTATAGTTTTTGAAAGATTTATAATCGGATAAAATTGATTTTCTGTTATTATCAACGAAATTGAGTACAAATTGATACAGGACACCTTTTCGTATAAGATCACGATAATAGTCGGAGTATCCGGCTGTATCAAGAGGCACAAAAATGTGTGGCATTATTCCTCCCCCTCCATAAACTGTTCGCTTCTTCCTTAAAGTAAAATACTTAAGGGAATCCGGGAAATTAATACTGTCGGAATGGATAAATTCACCTTTTTTGTATCGGTCAACAATATCTTTAGCGTAAGCATCATATCCTTCATTGTAAGGTTTTTGGATAAGACGACCGGTGGGTGTGTAATATCGCGCTACGGTTAATCGTATAACAGACCCATCAGGAAGCATTAATGGTCGTTGTACCAATCCTTTTCCAAAGGATCGGCGGCCAACAATAACACCTCGATCCCAATCCTGAATGGCACCGGCAACAATTTCACTGGCTGATGCCGAGCCTTCATCAATGATAATAACTACATTTCCTTTTTCAAAGTCGCCTTTGGAAGTAGCGTTGTATTCCCGACGAGGACTATGGAGCCCTTCCGTGTATACAATTAATTTATCATCACTCAGAAACTGATCTGCCAGTTTTACAGCCACATCCAAATATCCACCGCCATTGCCACTTAAATCAAGTATTAAATTATGAACGTTTTGTTTTTTCAGCTTATTTGCTGCTTCCTCAAATTCATCCAACGTTGTTGAAGCAAATCGGTTTAATTTTATATAACCAGTATTATCATTTACCTTGTAAGATGCATCAATGCTATAAATTGGGATTTTATCCCTGGTTATGGTAAATTCCAATAACTGGTCAACCCCTTTTCTCTTTATCGATACGTCTACTTTTGTGCCTTTTTTTCCACGCAGTTTATCAAAAACATCTGAGTTGGTGATCCCAGTACCTGCAACATTTTTGTTTTCAATTTTCACAATCCTGTCTCCAGCTTGTATTCCTACTTTTTCGGAAGGGCCTCCTGCAATAGGAGAAACTACATAAATTGTATCCTTCAGAATATTAAATGAAACACCAATACCTTCGAAATTTCCTTCCAGTGGTTCATTCATTCTTTGCACTTCTTCCTTTGAAATATAGGCCGAATGAGGATCAAGTTCATGCAAAAGGGTTACAATGGCATCCTCCACCAATTCATCCTGATTAACTGAATCAACGTAATAGCTGTCAAGCCAGTCGATTACTTTACTGAATTTGTATGTATTTTCATTAAAAACCTGAGATCTGCTAATTTGAAAAACTGAGAACAAACCTAATAACAACAATACTCTAATCCCAATATACTTCAATTTCATCTTTTAAATTTGTATTTCAATTAATAACATGGTTTGCCACCACACAAAACAGGCCAATTTATGAAAAACACATAAAAACCATGCACTTAATTCTTAAAAAGAAGGTCTAAATAATATGATTTGCTTGAATTATGTTATGAGGAAGACTAATTCGTTAAATTAAAATATCATCTGAATTTCACTTAGTGTTTTCCAGATTGTTTCCATTTCGGATTGATTAACCTCTTCAACAAAAATTGTGTTATTTTTCTCGGTTTCAATTTTATACCTGTTCACACTTGTTCTTAACTGATTCTTATTACCCAGGTTTTTCATGTGTTTAAATGTTATTTTAAGTAATGGTCTTATTGTTAAATATAGCAATTTATAATCCGACTTTACGCTAATTCCGAAAAAAAGTTCAGGGGAATTTTTTAGCAATTCTAAAATTAATAAAAAAGTAACATAGCTTGAAAATCTCCGTATAAAACAGGTATAAGGTTCTGTTTACCGTTTAAGTCGTTAATAATCATAACAATAAAAATCCGTTAGCAAAACAAGGCAATTTTTTTTAATCCTAAGTTTTTATCCTTTTGTCAAAAAACCTTAAAAGTTTGATTTAAATCCGGTCGATTTATTTAAATGTTGAATTATTAAAGCTAAAGGTCATGACAAAATTTCTATTTTTAATCCTGTTTTCTTTTTCAATCTTTTTATCCTCTTGCAGTTCATCAAGGGCAACCGTGGAACGGCGAAATTTAATGATGCCAAAAGTTCATGAAATTTCGAGAAATAAAAAGTTTAAACCAATTAATTATAAAAAGAGGAATAAGCATATTCATAAGAAAAGGAGACGAAGTACAACCGTTTATAAGCATTAATAATAAAAAATCCTTCCCAACGGAAGGATTTTTTATTTTAGGATATAAACTTAATATGTAAGTTCTCGTAAAACCAGCAGCTTGATGAATCTTGAACATGGTTGATGATTATTCTTGATATGAGTGGAATGGCTATATAGTTCATAAAATCAAGTAAATACAAATTGTATTTAAAAACCTTTGCTGTAAAAATTTAACATTCCTTGATGATGAAGTTGTTTGGTAAAAAATTGAGTATTCGTGGTTTTAACGACTTGAAAATTCGAACAAAAATTGTTCTGGTCGTTAATATTCTTTTGGTTTTGTTTCTGATTGTTTTCGCGTTTTATTTATACAATCGGCAGAAAAGCAATATTGCAGATAAAACAGATGTTCATATGTTCGCCAATGTATTGGAGCTTGAACACATGATGCAATCCATTAAACCAGAGGAATCAGGAACCCGGCAGATTGTGGTCAATTCGGTGGATGAAGAACTTGCCGGAGTTGTATTCATTCAGAGAATTGATTCCATCGATGTAGTCATGCCCAGAACTGAAGTGATAGACCAAATCAAAAACGAAATCAATACCGATTTAAATGAGGTATATTACATGCAGTTAAAAAGCATCTACAATAATATTAGTTATTATAATGCAGGTTACCCCTTTTTATTGAGTAAAAACGGTACGGCAATTATTCATCCAACGCTGGAAGGTGATGATTTTTCAGGCAGTGTCTTCTTCCATAAACTTGTTTCTCAGGGCAAAATTTCCGGAAAAGTTACGTATCAATGGCCCGAAACAAAATTTGGAGACCAAAAAATACTGTATTATAAATATCATGAACCGTTAGATGCTTATATTGTTGCCAGTTTTTATGAAAATGCCATATTTGAAGAATTGAGGGATTTACGAATCGGAATAATAATATCCGTTTTATTAATATCCATTCTTTTTTCAATATCCATTTGGTTTTTTGTAAACCCCATTATCAGTAAAATCAGTGTATTGGCAGGCAGAATCAATACGCTTGCTTCTGGAAAAATTATAGATAAGTTTAACAATACAACGAAAGATGAAATTGGTGAGATTATGAATTCCGTGGATAGGTTAACCGATATGATAAGAAAAAACACAAAATTCGCGAATGAAATTGGTTCAGGTAAATTGGATTCCGATTTTGATGTTTTGGGAGAAGGAGATGTACTTGGAAATGCATTGCTGGAAATGAGAAAAAGTTTGAAGCAAAGCAAAGAAGAGGAAGAGAAACGCAAAGAAGAGGAAGAGAAACAAAACTGGTCTTCTCGTGGATTGGCGAAGTTTAATGATATATTGAGAAGCAATGACAACTTATCGGTATTGGGAGATAAAATTACCAGTGAAATGACGGAATATCTTGATGCCAATCAGTGCGCACTTTTTGTAGTTAATGATGAACAACAGGATACTATCGATTTAATTTCAGCATATGCTTATAATCGAAAGAAGTTTTTATCGAAAAGTATAAATAGTGGAGAGGGAGTAGCAGGAACATGTTTGAAAGAAGGTAAAACCATTTATCTGAAAAATGTTCCGGATGATTATATTCAAGTTACCTCAGGCCTTGGACAGGCTACGCCTCGCGAATTACTTGTAGTTCCTTTGCGTCATGAAGATAAAATACTGGGTGTTTTTGAGATTGCATCATTCAAGGCTTTTGAAAAACATGAAATCGAATTCGTTGAACAAGTTGCTGAAACCATTGCCAGTTCTGTTTCGAATGTTATGATTAACCAAAACACTAACAAACTGCTTGAACAAGCACGACATCAGGCAGAACAACTCGCGTCTCAAGAAGAGGAAATGAGACAGACCATGGAAGAACTTTCGGCAACGCAGGAAGAAATGCAGCGCAAAAACAAACAAATGGAAGAACTCAATCAAAAGTTTAAAGACAATGAGACAGATTTGCAAAGAAAGATTGAGAAAGCTACTTTAAAAGAAAAAGAGTTAATGAAAGAAATTGAACAGAAAAATTTAAAAATTCAGGAATTTGAGCAAAAACCTGGTAAATAAATTCTGTTTGTTGTCTATTCAATTACAAAATTAACCGGACATGAAATTTGAACCTTAACTGGTTGATTTCCTATCCTTGCCGGAAACCACCGTGGTGACGATCGAATAACCCTCAAAGCTTCCAGGTCTAAAGATGGATGAACTTTTTTAACAAGATGAATATTCGATAATAATCCATTCTTTTCAACAGTAAAATGAATAACAACAGTACCCTGAATATTCTTCATGTAAGCAACTTTGGGGTATTGAAGGTTTTTGTTGATATAATTTACAAAACCATCCAGTCCATCATTCCGAAAGGAAGGCAATATTTTTGAATTAGCATTTTCATCAGTGCTATTTTTTGTTATGAACTGAATGGTTATGATTTTATCATTCAAGGAATAACCATACCGTATTTTTTCTTTTGGAATTATAAAATTTGCTTCAGCAAGTTGTTTTGTCGCAACTTTCTTGTTGTTCTGTTGCACAATAATGTTATCCGGTTTTTTACTATAGCGGAGTTTTGTATTTTCAATGGGTTTCTTCTTTTCGAGTTTTATTGTTGAAGATTTTTGTTTTTTCTCATCTTTTGTTTTTTCAATCATATTTTGACTAGAATTGCGAAACTTTGAAGGTGGGATTACATTGTTTTCCGGTGGAGATGGAGGTGTAAAGTCTCTTGATAATTCTACATTGTAATCTGCTATGGACTGGTAATTTTTAATAAGAGGATTATTAAGAAACCGGAATATTAAAATTACAGCAGCAATGGATGCGGCTACTGCAATAATTGTGGTAATTGTCGTTGATGTATCACCCTTGAGTCTGTTTTTGTTTTGCAAATGAATGAATCTGTTATCTAAGTGTTCCATTGAATCTTCCAAAGAACCGTACCTGGCATTATTATATCCTTCAAAGGCATCTCTGCAGAATTCACACGATGTACAATGAATTTCAATCGCCTTTTTCTTTTCCCTGGATAGTGACCCGGAAAGAAATTTCAACAATTCCTCGCGGGTAGGACATTGTTTTATATAATGATTTTTTTTAATCATTTCTTGTTAAACTCTTTTTTAAATTTCTTTTACCGTTTTGAATGTAACTCTTAATTTGCTTCATACTATAGCCGGTCAATTCTTCTATGTCTTTGTAACTTTTATTTTCAAAATAGAACATCATAACACATGATTTTTGGTCATCGCTTAGGTTTTCAATGGCTTTTTTAAGATTTTGAATTTTTATATCATCTGCATTTTCTGATTGATGCAATTCTTCATAAAAATCCACAATGGAACCATTCTTTTTATCAATGATGTCCTCAAAAGGTAAGGTTAAAACTTTTTTACGAAGTAACATCATGCATTCATTCTTGGTTACAGAATAAATCCAGTTTTTAAAGTTCAAAATGTCATACAAATGCAGTTTATTCAATAGTTTTTCAAAAACCTGCATTGTAATATCCTCAGCAAGACTATAATCTTTTAAATATTTAAGGCTAACACCAAGAACAAGGTGTGAATAACGATGGTAAAAAACGCTGATGATTTCAGGATCACGCTTTATTTTGAAAAGCAAAATCAATTCTTCATCAGTTTTTTCAAAAAGCTTTTTTCTATTAGATGGATGCTTCATGTTACTAAACGGTCTTAATACGACCTCCAGTGCCGGCAAACAAACAGCCTTGATAAAATGCTTACCTTGCATGTTCCACCACAATAATTATACAAAATTGCTCTTACAAGATGATAGATATCATTTTTTTGTGGAATTTTTTCGTTGTATGCAATTTATGTGATGGTAATTTGAATATCGTTTACCAACAATTGGTCTCCACGTTGTATTTTTGCTCTTTTTCTTGTTTCATGTTTACCGTTTCTTAAAATCTCTCCATTTTCAATCATGATTTTGGCATGACCTCCTGTAACAGCTAATTTCATTACTTTTAAGAGCTTGGTTAGTTCAATATATTCCCCCTCCAGATGATATGTTTTCATAAAAATTGAGATAAAATATTATTTAAATAAGAAAAAAATTAACAATTTCCGTTTTAAACTCGTAATTAATTCTTAGTTTCTGAACGAACCTGCATTATTCATAAATTTTGTTTGTAATAAATGAAATGCTGGTTAATCCCGACTTAGATAGCCTGCCCGAACTTGTTTCGGGGAAGTTTAACTTTTGAAAAAAAGCTTTACTGAATCTTAGTCGCTGTCAGAGACAGGAATAATTATTGAATTATTCGGGCTAAAACTTCGTAGCAAAATTAAACCATTTTTATAATGGCAGATTTTAAAAAAAATTCTTTCGCTCAAAATTTAGAATATCTCATTGAGCTTTTTGCCAGACTCAGAGAACGCAGCATGAACCAAACGGTACCGGGAATTGATAAAACTTTTTTTGAAAATTTTGATTTTATCGCTCAAAATTACAAATCGTTGAGAAAAGATATCCCGGATGAAGTGTTAGAGCGTTTCGGACAACCCATCCAGCAAATAGTTGAACAAATGGTTGAACAATTGATTGATGAACTGGAAGAAGATGAACCTATGGATGCTGATGTTAAGGGCCTTTCAGATGATTTAAAAGAGATTGATTTATTGCTTCGAAATCCTCACATTTCCCAACATGAAATCGACGAGTTACTTGATCAGCGCAGTTTCATTATTAAAAGACTACAAAAAATAAAATCTTTCAGGGTCTAAATTTCGGTAAGGTTAAACCAACTCTCCATTAATAAATTCAGCTTCAAACAGGACATCTCCGTTCTCTTTCCAAATGGTTTTTTTACCATGTTCGATATCATTCAGGTAATTTACCTCAATATTTTTCTGACCATTTTCAAAGTATTTAACCTGGGTGCCATGCAGTTGGTCATTTTGGTAATAAGCCTCAAATTTTTTTCCTCCATTGTCGAACCACATCTTTAATGGGCCATTCCGCTTTTCGTCTTTCAGGTGGATGATTGCTTTGATATGCCCACTGTGATAATATGTGGTAGTAACTCCATCTTTTATTCCTTTCTTATATTCGGCTTCAACCAGTGTAATTCCTTCTTCATTTCGGATTATAAGCATTCCGTCCGGCTTTCCTTGTTGCATAGATCCCTCTTCGGCGATTACTCCATTATCATGCAGAACATGGTATTCTCCTGAATAAGGAACATCATCTTTCGTTTTGTAGATTCCATTTTGTTTTTTCAGATCCAATATGTTTTTACCTTTTGCCACAATATTTAACCTTATAGATAAATATCACTATTTATTCGTTGTGGCAAATTTAGGCAATAATGGGTTTGGTCCAAAAAGCCTTCAAACTGCTGATTTTTGTTGTTTTCACCCCTAACCCCTAAAGGGGAACAGCTAAAAATCAGCAGTTTGAAGAAGTCCCCTTTAGGGGATTTAGGGGTAAGGTGGCTTTTTAGACCGGACTCAATAATTGATGTTCAAAAAACTTAAGGGTGTTTTATTGGTTCAAAAAAAAGGGGACGGAATGATATGATACTCTTGAAAGTGAAATTATTTAGAAATAAAATTGAAAGGTAAACCAACCAGTTCTGAAAGTTCCTCACCAACTTCTTTTAATTGATTATCATCTTCATCATAGTACCACTCAATGTCAACATTCACAGATTTTTTAGCAAGATTTACGAGCTTTAAAAGGATGTTAATGATAACTTTGAATGAACCTGAATTGTAATAAACCAAACGAAATGAGAATTTTATATTTTCCGAACTTCCATTAACTTCATGGATAAACTGGTCAAGCCATTTTAATACAGGATTGTAAAACTCTGAAACATTTTCAGGTAAGGAGAAGCCGGATATCAGGAAAACATTGTTTGCAGGATCAAAGTGAACTTTAGGTGTAAATTTAGTTGATTCAATTTTTAATGGCTTCATTTTTCGGAGATTGTTCTAATTTATCTTACAAAGTTAAATGAAAGATACCAAATTCAGAAGATTGAGGGCAGTTATTCCTGATAAAATCATGTGAAAAATGTAAAAAAATATTTAATTGGTTGTATTAAAGTGAATTATATCTTCTTTTTGGTTACCGAGTTTATCCGTTGCCTTTACCTTGATCGAATACTGTTTGTCTTTTTGAAAGTTTTTGATTAAACCATTACATGGAGTATCCTGTTCCCCGTTTATGGAATAAAACATTTCCTCGAACCCAACAAATACATCAGTGGCTGACAGGAACAACACGACGTGTTCCGGATAATTTTGGTAATCGGTTTCATCATTCGCTTTGGCAGGCGGGATACTAAAGCGCGAATAAATATCCGGTCCTGTTGTATCAACCATAAATGCAATTGAACCTCTGTTACTATTTTCAACGTTATCAAATCCGTTAAAAAAAACCTCATGATATCCTTCGGAATCTATAACAATGGGATCTGTATATTCCTGGAAATCACCATTGTCAACGTTATATTCGATTCGGTTCAATCCTGATTCGGAGTCTTTTGCTCTTAATAAAATTTTTGTTTTATTGCTAATGAAGATGGTATCCCGAAGAGTGAAAACGGGGCCTTTAAATTCGTGGTAAAGCGCAGGACCTGCAAGGTCGATAAATGGGATGCTGGATTTGCTGCTTTCTTCCTCATTGGTTGTTTTGTTGTTTACATTGTCTAATGCATACGTTTTTATTTTTAGATTGCCGGATGTGTTCGAAAGATAAAAAGGTTTGTCGTACTTTTGAAATTCTTCGCCATTAATGGAATAAAATATTTCTTTTACACCGGCTTTATTGTCAAACGTGGTTAGTTTGAGTTTTGAACGACCCGAAGAAAATTCCTTTCCATTGGCAACAAAACTTTTACCGATAACTTCTTCAACAATCGTTGGGGGTGTTTTATCAACATAAAATTCATATTCCTGAATTTTTTCCTGGTTGTTCACTTTATCTTTTGCAAAAAACCGCAATATGTGATTCCCCTGTTTTAAATATTTCGTATAAATGGGATATTTGTATTCCTTTTTGGGATTATCATCAAGTATATAGTAAATATCCTGTGTTCCAATTCCATTGTCATCCGATACAAGAATTATTTTGGACCTTCCTGAAAGAATGTTTTCATATAGATCCCCTTCGATTTCAATTTTAGATACCGGATTACTTTTATCAAGCACCAGTGTTACTTCTTCCAGTGATTCGACATTTCCCACGTTATCTACCGCATAATACTTTAGATTGTATTCCTTCTCCTCATTTAAAAGGAATGGTTCGTTGTAAATCACGTAATCTTTTTTGTCAACCGAATAATAAATATTGGAGACACCAGATGTAATGTCCCTGGCTGAAAGTTCGATTTTTACTTCGCCATTAACATATAGTTTATCATTTTCTTCATGTACTGATGTTGAGCCATAATCGATAGATGTAACAGGGGGACGACTGTCGGCATACACTTCAAAAATGATGTCCTGCATTGGATAAACAATGTTTTTGGTGGCTGTGTCAACAGCCGACGGAGATCGAACAGTATTTATTCCCTCAGTATCAAAATACATGGGGTTTGAATATGCCGATGTTTTCTCACTCCGCAGTAAAATGGAACTGGCATCATCATCAGGGGATGTTGCTAATCGCAAATATACCGGCAATGCTTTGTTTATGTATAGTTTACCATCAGAACTTACAAACATCTTTTTCTCATGCACTTGCTGTTGTTGTGCTCTACCTGCCACATGAAAAACTACAAGAAATAGAAAAGAAACTAAAACCGTTTTCATTTTTTTTACTTATTAGATTTTAATTTTTAGAAAATCTCAGTAAGTATTTAATATTCAGGTGTTTACTGGTATTTGTTCTTAAAAAATGGGTTATGAAGAATAGAACCTTTTAAAACATTAATTATTACTGACATTAACATGATTGATTTTGAAAATGTATTTTTCAATTTTTGTTATAAACGATTTCATATCGATGGGCTTTGAAATAAAATCATCACATCCTGACTGCAGGCTCGCGTGCATGTCTTCCTCTGAATACATTGCTGATTGTGCAATGATTGGAATATCACTTCGGAAGCTTTTAATAATTTTCGCGGCTTCATTTCCGTTCATAACAGGCATATTGATATCCATAAGGATGAGGTCAGCATCGTTCTTCTTACAAAATTCAATGGCTTCTTTCCCGTTGGTTGCCCTTGAGATTTTTACTTTTGTACGTTTCAGTGCCTCCACCAATAAGAAATAGTTTACATCTGTATCTTCAACAATCAGGATACGTTTGTTCTCCCACTTTTGTTTCTCCGGTTTTACAACTGTTTGCCCGGCAGATTGAAAACGAATGCCCATGACAAGAATATCATCCAATTGTTGACGTTTCCCTTTCCATTCATTAAATTCATTCTCGAGAATTTCATACTGATCTTCCACTGGTTTGGAATAAATACTCATTAGAAGATTTTTAAATCTTTTGGGCAGAAATTTTTCACCTGTTTCACCGCCAAACTGGTCCGTAAATCCATCAGAGAACATATAAAACATATCTCCGTCCTGCAATGAAATTTTATTATTAGTAAATGATTTATGAGCATTTCGGTGGATTCCGATGGGCATCTTATCACCCTTATAATGAATAAGTTCGTTGTTTCGAATCAGGTAAAGGGGATTATGAGCCCCGGCAAATTGCATGTGTTTGTTTTCAAAATCAACGATACAAAGAGCAATATCCATTCCTTCTTTCGAATCGTTTCTGCCTTCCCCCTGTCTTAATGAGTTAATTATTTGCTGTCTGAGCTGGTTCAATATATCATCAGCCTGCAATGAATTGATATGTTTATTTACATCAATTTTATTCACAATTTCGTTTAGAAATGCTACTCCCAACATACTCATGAAAGCCCCGGGAACACCGTGACCTGTACAATCGGCTGCCGCAACGATCAGGATGTTTTCTTTTTCTGTCATCCAGTAGAAATCACCGCTTACAATGTCACGTGGTTTGAAATAGATAAAGTATTCATTTAAAACATTTGAAAACTGCGATCTTGGAGGCAAAATTGCTTTCTGGATTCTTTTAGCATATTGAATACTATCTGTAAGCTTTTGTTTTTGAGTTGTTGCAAAATCACGTTGTTCTTCGATTTCAATTTTTTGTTTTTCAATTTCATTATTCTTCCGTTCTAAAAGAAGATTAGCCTGTTTCTTTTGACGAAATTGTCGGTAAAGAATGAGCGTAAAAACGATGGTTATAAAAATGATACTCAAGCCGGAGATAATAATTATTTGTTGTCTCATTTTTGCCTCATGCATTCGTGTTTCCTGCTCTTCTATTTTTAGTTCTGCCAACTCTTTTTCTTTACTAAGCAGATTGATTTGACCTTGCTTTTGTTCAGCCTGTTCCGATACTTCCATCAGGGTACCTACTGTGTTTTTTAGTTCTTTTTCGGTTTTTGTTTTTTCAGCTTCGGCCTGAACTGTTCTGTTCTCTAATTTTTTAATTTCTTCTTTTTGCAGATGTTTTTGAAGGGTAGCATACGTTTCATAATATTTCAGTGATGCTTCAGAATTACCCAACTTCTCATTTCCTTCGGCAAGTAAGCTATAGCAGTTACGCATTAGGTTGATATCATTGAGCTCTGTCGCAATGGATAGTGCCTCTTCGGCATGTTTCACTGAAGCTTTATGATCTCCTTTGTATTGTTCCACGGAAGCTATATTTATCAAGTCACCACAAATATCTTTCTCTTTTTGTTGTGATTTATTAATGTTTAGACTTTTATTGAAGAAATTTAATGCCTCATCGTACATTTCAACATCAGAATAGATCAACCCAACATTGGCAAAAATCTTTTTTATCCCATTTTTGTTGCCCAACTGGTTATTAATATCAACCGCTTTGTTAAAATAATGAACGGCATCTTTTGTTGAACCAAATTCCCAAAAGACAAATGCAATTTTGGTATAACTATCACCAAGTTTCAATAAATTGTTTTCGGCAATGTATTGATCAATGTGTTGCTTGTAACCATCAATTTTTTGTTGATAGGGTTGGGGCGGAGCTTTGCTAACCAATTGGGCGTTACAACGAATGTTAAAAGTTAAAAAAGTGAACAGAAGACAGATAATATAGCGATATTTCATTTATTTCCAGTTTTTTATGGTGATTGCTTTATTATACGTCAGGTCTTTTTAAAGTTGATCCCGGTATATTGACATAATTCATTTTAGCCTGATGATTTAGATCACCAAATGAATCTTCTTACATGAATTGTTTTGTTTGTGTAATTCGAATTTTTGATGATAGAAAATACCAGTAATTGGATGATATAAAGGGGGGTGATAAGTTTCTGTTATAACATTTTGTATGATTAAAACACCCGACGATCTGAAAAACGCATCGAACCAGTTTATCCAAATGATTGTTTCCTTTTACTCCCATTCGATGGTTGCAGGAGGCTTTGAACTAATATCATAAACAACCCTGTTGATGCCTTTTACCTGGTTTATAATTTTATTTGAGATTTTGGCCAGGAAATCATAGGGAAGATGTGACCAATCGGCTGTCATTCCATCTGTAGAGGAAACTGCACGCAACACAACAGCATTTTCATAGGTTCTTTCATCACCCATTACACCAACGGATTGCACAGGCAGGAGTATGGTAGCTGCCTGCCAGACTTCATCATAGAGGTTTTCATTTTTGAGGGCTGAGATAAATATATGATCAACTTCCTGCAATAATTTAACTTTCTCTTCGGTTATTTCACCGAGGATTCTTATTGCCAGACCAGGACCGGGGAATGGGTGTCTTCTTAGAATGTTTGGAGATATTTCAAGCTCTTTTCCTACCCTGCGTACTTCATCCTTAAATAGCAAATTTAATGGCTCAACTACTTTTAGGTGCATTTTGTCTGGCAATCCTCCAACATTATGATGAGATTTAATGGTTGCTGAGGGACCATTAACCGAAACAGACTCAATCACATCAGGATATATGGTTCCCTGTGCAAGCCATTTCACACCTTCAATTTTATGAGCTTCAGCATCAAAAATTTCGATAAAAACACGTCCGATAGCTTTTCTTTTAAGCTCAGGATCGGAAATTCCATTTAGTTGATCAAGAAATTGTTTATGGGCATCTACACCAATTACATTTAACCCCATATCTTTATATGCATGCAATACCTCCTTGAATTCGTTTTTTCTCAGTACGCCGTTATCAACAAATATACAGGTAAGATTTTCACCAATCGCCTTGTTTAATAATACTGCAGCAACTGATGAATCAACTCCACCAGACAGGCCAAGAACCACTTTATCTGTACCAATTTGACTTTTCAGGTCTTCAACTGTCGATTCGATGAAGGAAGCGGGTGTCCAGGACTGCGCGCATCCGCATATTTGTACTACAAAGTTATGGAGCAGGGTTTTTCCCTCTGGTGTGTGATATACTTCCGGGTGAAATTGAATTCCATATGTTTTTTCAGAATTGATTTTATATGCTCCAACTTTCACATCTGCAGTGCTGGCAATGGTTTTAAAATCTTCAGGTAGTTCCACAATGGTATCGCCATGTGACATCCATACCTGTGTATTGATGGTCATGTTTTGCAATAAATCAGAATCGGGATCAATAAACGAGAGATTAGCCCTGCCATATTCTCTATGTTTTGAAGGTGTTACTTCACCGCCGGCCATTTGAGCTATCATTTGTGCTCCATAACAAATGCCCAACACCGGAATTTTACCTTCAAAATAGTTTACATCGATAATTGGAGCATTGCTGTCACGAACACTTGCCGGGCTACCCGAAAAAATGACACCCTTTATATTCTCTGTTATTTCAGGAACTTTGTTAAACGGCACAATATCGCAGTAAACGTTTAATTCTCTTACTTTTCTGGCAATCAGTTGTGTGTATTGTGATCCAAAATCGAGTATGATTATCTTCTCATCCACATCGTATATTTTATAGTTTGGGCAAAGATACTTATTAATAAGGTAATGAGGCAGGGATGTTTTTAAGTTGTTAAAAAAACGTATTACTCTGTTTCTCTTTCGAGGGGCACAGTATAGATATCTCCATCATTTACTGCTATAGTTTCGGGAAATACAGATTTTGCTTCTTTCAGAATGGGGTTAATGTCTTTGTACCTGGCAGAAAAATGGCCTATCAAAAGTTTTTTAGTTTTTGATTTTTTCGCAATTTCCGCTGCTTGTACACTCGTGCTGTGGCAGGTATTGCGGGCAAGGTTTAGTTCTTCGTGGCGGAAAGTTGCTTCATGGTATAGCAGATCTGCATTTTCAATTACCGGAATCACTGATTCCCTGCTGATCGTATCGGTAATGAACGCATATGATCTGCTTTTATAGGGTGGTAGGGTTATTTCTTTATTGGGGATGACAACACCATTTTCAGAAATATAATCGCTGCCACCTTTTATTTCGTGGATCTTTTTTATGGAAATCTGGTATTTTTCAACCGCTTCCTTTTTTATATTTCGCTCTCGCTGATGTTCTTTAAAAACAAAACCGGAAACAGGTATTTTATGAATCAGGGGAAAGGATGTAACACGAATTTTTTTATCCTCATGGATAACGGTTATTTGCTTATCATCAATGATATGATGAATAATACGAAAACTGATTTTTCTATCATAAAACTTCTGATAGAATGCCAAAATTTTCTCAAATTCTTTGTGGGCATAAATGTGCAGTTCATCCTTTTTACCCAGCAATTCAAGTGATGAAATCAATCCGAAGATTCCAAAGATATGGTCCCCGTGCAGGTGACTGATAAAAATGTGTTTGATTTTATTGAAAGGCTGTTTGAACCTGCGAAGCTGGATTTGAGTTCCTTCACCGCAATCTATCAAATAAAACCGCTCATTCACATTGAGTAAATGAGCGGTAGGAAATCGTTTAGAAGTGGGCAGAGCTGAACTGCTTCCAAGAATGGTAACAGAAAACTTCACCCGATAGGTTTTTTAGCTCTTGGCATCGGTTATAATATCTGCAGCGGAGTCAACTGAATCGGTAATATTCAGAACCGTATCAAGTTGAGAAATGGTAATTAACCGTTCAACTGCATCATTTAAACCTGTAAGAACAAAAGTGCCACTTGCGTTTTTGCAAAGTCTGTTGGCTACAAGAATTGCGCTCAAGCCGGAAGAATCACAGTACCTAACCTTGTTTAAATCCAGAATAATGTTTTTTTCGCCATTACCCGAAATTAGCACCAGCTCTGATTTTAGTGTTGGTGCAATGTGTGTGTCAAGTTTTTCTTCCAAAACCTGAATAAGGGTATGATTATCCAGCTTTTCAATCTTGAATTCCATGTTGTCAGATTTTAAATAATATTTAAATGCAATATACTAATTTTTATTCGATTTTTTTTCTTTTTCTTCTAATTCTGACTTTAACTGTGCTAAATCTGATATATCACCAAGTGTTGTTTTTTCAAGATTACTTTTAATTCTGGATGTTGTTTTCTTGGTTTGTTCAGATTCTTCTTTTCTGTTTGCAGCCTGAGTTTCTCTTTTCTTATCTTCGAATACACGGCTGTGCGATAGTATTATCTTTTTAGCTGATTTATTAAATTCAATCACCTTAAATTGTAATTTTTCATCGTTTTTCGCCTGTGTTCCATCTTCCTTAACAAGATGCTTAGGGGTAGCAAATCCTTCAACACCATACGGCAATGCAATTAATGCACCTTTGTCCATGAAATCAACAATGGTTCCTTCGTGGATGGAATCAACCGTGAAAATTGACTCAAATACATCCCATGGATTTTCTTCCAATTGCTTATGTCCAAGGCTTAATCTTCGGTTTTCTTTATCAATTTCCAGAACAACCACATCAATTTCAGCATCGATAGAAGTAAACTCTGCCGGGTGCTTAATTTTCTTGGTCCAGGATAAATCTGAGATATGAATAAGTCCGTCAACACCTTCCTCGATTTCAACAAATACACCAAAATTGGTAAAGTTTCTAACTTTGGCTGTATGTTTGGAACCGATACCATATTTACTTTCAATTTTTTCCCATGGGTCTTCTTTCAGTTGTTTCATGCCGAGTGACATTTTCCGCTCATCCCTGTCTAAAGTTAATATTACTGCTTCCACTTCATCACCAACATTCAGAAACTCCTGTGCACTTCGCAGATGTTGCGACCACGACATTTCTGAAACATGAATAAGTCCTTCAACACCTGGGGCAATCTCAACAAAAGCACCATAGTCAGCCATAACCACAACTTTTCCTTTCACTGTGTCACCGACTTTCAGGTTTTCATCAAGAGAATCCCAAGGATGTGGTGTAAGTTGTTTCAAACCAAGTGCTATTCGTTTTTTATCATCGTCGAAATCAAGTATAACCACGTTGAGTTTTTGATCCAATTCAACGATTTCTTCCGGATGGTTCACTCTTCCCCACGAAAGGTCAGTGATGTGAATTAATCCGTCAACTCCTCCAAGGTCGATAAATACACCGTAAGAAGTAATATTTTTAACCGTACCCTCAAGTACCTGGCCTTTTTCAAGTTTTGAGATAATTTCTTTTTTCTGTTGTTCAAGTTCTGCTTCGATAAGTGCTTTATGCGAAACAACAACATTTTTAAATTCGTGATTAATTTTCACCACTTTGAATTCCATGGTTTTACCAACATAGATATCATAATCACGTATGGGTTTAACGTCAATTTGTGAACCCGGCAGGAAGGCTTCAATTCCAAAAACATCCACGATCATACCACCTTTGGTACGGCATTTAATGTATCCTTTGATGATTTCATCTTTATCAAGAGCTTCATTCACGCGATCCCAGGAACGCAGTGCGCGGGCTTTTTTATGGGAAAGTACGAGTTGTCCTTTTTTATCCTCCTGGTTCTCAACATAAACCTCTACTGTATCGCCAATTTTTAATTCGGGATTGTAACGGAATTCATTTAAACTTACAACTCCTTCCGATTTATATCCAATGTTGATAACAACTTCCCTCTTATTCATTGAAATAACTGTGCCATCTACCACCTCATTTTCTGCAACAGTTGAGAGGGTTTGATCATACATTTCCTCAAATTTTGCACGATCATCTTTTTTTACAATCTGGGCATCATCTTCATAATCCTCCCAGTTAAAGTCCTCATCAGATGGAGTGTTTATGCGAAGTGCAGCAGCGATATCATCATCGTCATAATCTCCTTCATCTTCTTCTATGCTTTCATCATCGTCGCTGTCATTATATTCCTCGTCATCGTAGTCGTCACTAATTTCATCTGTTTCATCCTGAGTTTCTTGTTCCTCAGTACCATCATCAGAAGCGGAAGTTTGCTCAACTTCGACTTCCTTTTCTTCGTTTGTTGAAGGTTTTGTCGTTTCTGTTTCCTCTACGGATTCATTAACTTTTTCTTCGGTATTCTCTACCTGTTTGTTCTGAATTTCTTCCTGTTCCACTTTATTTTCAGGAGCGGTGTTTTTGCTTTCTTCTGTCATGTAAATGAATTAATAATTAATAAGTTAGACATTATTATGATAATTTTCGAGCCTGCAAACTTAAGATAATATTCGATAAAAAACTAAAATTCAGCTTAAAAAAAGAATATTATACCATAGTCTTTTACAAATCTGAAAGAATATACAAAAAAAAATCTTATGAAGCAAATTATCCTGCGGTAGTTTCTAATTGTTTGGGTTTATCAGAATTTTTAGAGTTATTAATAATCGGTAACAGAATAAAGGCGACAACACCAATCACAAGATATATTAAATTGGTAGATGTATGGGCAATGAGTGCAAATATTTTCCCCTGATTCACATCAATTCCATATAAAATCAGTGTTTCAATAACCATGAAGTGCCAGGGCCCAATACCACCCTGCACCGGAGCAAGCATAGCAAGCCCTCCCATAAGAAATGTAACCAGGGCAACCCGAAGTGACAAATGGGCCGTTGGTTCGTATGCAAAAAATACCACATATAACATGAGCAGATACATGAGATAAATAAAAATGGTGTGCCCGATAAATGCCCAGGTGTTTTTTAAACGTGAAATAGATTTAATACCTTCTACAAATTCATTTTTTAGTTGTATGATTTTTCGCACAATTCGGTTCTTTTTAAGTCTGCTTCTGAAAATAACCAGTAAAACAAAAAATATGACAAGCAAGCCCACCCCGGCAAGCAAATATTTTAAGGAAAGGAATTTCAGAATGTTTTCATTGATAGCTGGATGAGTCTCAAAAAAGCGACTAACCACTTCAAGGTTTGTTAGCATAATAACGATAGCAAACGAAAACAAAGCTATCACATCGGCAAAACGCTCAATAACAACAGTTCCTATGAGTTTTGATGCCGGAATATGCTCATATTTTGCCAGTACTGTGCATCGGGCTACTTCTCCGGCACGAGGTATAATTAAATTTGTCATATAAAGAATGAGCACTGCCAGGAAAGAATTTATTTTTTTTGGTCTGTATCCCAACGGATGTATAAGCATATTCCAACGGAGCGCCCTGCTGAAATGCGCGGTTATACCAAAGATAATTGACAGAACAATCCATTCATACTTCAATTCCCGTAAAACGGATTTCAATTCTTCTATAGGCAGGTCTTTATAAATCCACCAAAAAATAAAAACCCCAATGGAAAGAAAAATGGTGTACTGGATTATTTTTTTTATTTTCATATTGTGTAAACGATATGCTTTTGTTAGCAAAACGCCAAAAATAAACAATTAATTGGTATGCTGAACCTGTTTTTGATGAAGCTTCATTTTTTTTCAATAATGAAGTTCGAGGTTCAGGATCTTTTTGGGCCTTTAATAAAAATTTTAAATAAGCGATTCATTGCGGTTTAATCGCGAATAACAAAATGTTCATTCAGCCGCAGTTTTTCCGATGTTGTTTGAACAAGTAAGGAAAAATTTATTCAAATTTGTAATTCAAATTTAAAACAACCTTTTATGAAAATTTCTGTCGTTGGCACCGGTTATGTTGGTTTGGTAACAGGTGCATGTTTTGCTGAAACAGGAGTTGATGTAACATGTGTGGACATTGACACAACCAAAATTGAAAACCTGAAAAAGGGGGTCATACCTATCTATGAACCGGGCCTGGAAGACATTGTTGGACGAAACAGTGAAAAAGGAAGGTTAACTTTCACAACCAAATTAAAGGAAAGCCTTGATGATTGTGAGGCTGTTTTTATTGCTGTTGGTACTCCTCCCGACGAAGATGGAAGCGCTGATTTAAAATATGTCTTGTCGGTAGCCCGGGATGTAGGAAAATACATGAAAGATTACATGGTAGTGGTTACTAAAAGTACCGTACCTATTGGAACATCGGTAAAAGTGAAGCAGGCCGTTGCAGAGGCATTGAAGGAGCGCAATGCAAATATTCCATTTGATGTTGCTTCGAATCCCGAGTTTCTAAAGGAAGGAAATGCCATAGATGATTTTCTGAAACCTGATCGTATTGTAGTGGGAATTGATTCACAAGGAGCAGAAAAAACAATGAAGCGTTTGTATAAACCATTTCTGTTAAATGGTCATCCTCTTTTGTTTATGGATGTTCCGTCAGCAGAGATGACAAAATATGCTGCCAATTCGATGCTGGCGACCAAAATAAGCTTTATGAATGACATTGCAAATTTGTGTGAAATTGTTGGCGCTGATGTTAATATGGTGCGAAAAGGTATTGGTAGTGATGTTCGCATAGGACAAAAATTTATTTACGCGGGAGTAGGGTATGGGGGCTCCTGTTTTCCAAAAGATGTCAAAGCGCTTATAAAAACTGCCGATGAAAATAAATATAATTTGCGCATTCTAAAATCTGTGGAGGAAGTGAATGAAGCTCAAAAACTGGTGTTATTTCAAAAAATCAATGAACATTTTCAGGGAAATCTTAAAGGAAAAACAGTTGCTTTATGGGGTTTATCATTTAAACCTCAAACAGATGACATGCGGGAAGCTCCTTCCATTGAAATTATTCACAAATTGCTTGAAGCAGGTGTCCATGTCAACGGATATGATCCGGTTGCTATGGAGGAAGCAAAGCATAAACTGGGAGATTCCATTGAATACGCCAAAGATATGTATGAGGCAGCCATTGAAGCAGATGCATTAATGCTGATAACCGAATGGCCTGAATTTCGCATCCCAAATTATAAAGTGCTCAAAAAACTCATGAATCAGAGGGTGGTTTTTGATGGAAGGAACATTTATGAACCAACTGAAATGCAAGAGCAGGGATTTGCATATTATAGTATTGGTCGAAAGCCTTTGTTTCCATAAATGGCAAAGTGCCTGTTGAAATATCAATGAAAAAAATGTATGGTCATTAAGGCCTATTTTCTTAACTTCACAGCCTTATAAATTTTTTGCATTATGAAGAAAATCCTTGTCACCGGGGGAGCTGGCTTCATCGGATCTCATTTGTGTGAGCGCCTGTTGAATGAAGGAAATGAAGTCATCTGTATTGACAACTATTTTACAGGATCGAAAACCAACATTGTACACTTGTTGAACAATCCGTTTTTTGAACTGATACGTCATGATGTAACAAATCCGTATTATCTCGAAGTGGATGAAATATATAATCTCGCCTGTCCCGCATCACCTATACATTATCAGTACAACCCAATTAAAACAATTAAAACATCGGTAATGGGAGCTATTAATATGCTGGGACTGGCAAAAAGAATCAAGGCAAAGATCCTGCAGGCATCCACGAGTGAAGTTTACGGTGATCCAAAAATTCATCCGCAAACAGAAGATTATTGGGGGCATGTAAATCCTATTGGTCAAAGATCCTGTTATGACGAGGGTAAGCGCTGTGCAGAAACATTGTTTAGTGATTACCACCACCAAAACAATGTGAGTATCAAAATTGTTAGGATTTTTAATACGTATGGTCCAAGAATGCACCCGAATGATGGAAGGGTGGTTTCTAATTTTATTGTTCAGGCGCTTAAAAATGAGGATATAACCATTTATGGTGATGGTAAACAAACAAGGAGTTTTCAATACGTTGACGATCTCCTGGAAGGTATAATCCGAATGATGGAAATTACCGTTGATGATTTCACAGGACCGGTGAATATTGGAAATCCGAATGAATTTACCATTCTTGAACTGGCTGAACAAGTTCTTGAATTAACACGGTCATCTTCGAAAATTGTTTTTAAACCACTCCCATCGGACGATCCCATTCAAAGGCAACCGGATATAACTTTGGCAAAAAAAATGCTCAACGAATGGGAACCCAAAATTCAGTTAAATGATGGGTTGACAAAGACCATTGCTTATTTTGATAAGATTCTTTCTGGTTCCGAAATTAAAATTTAAAATAATTATATAAATTATGAAAGGAATTATACTTGCTGGTGGCTCAGGCACAAGGCTTTACCCGTTAACCAAAAGCATATCAAAACAAATTATTCCCATTTATGATAAACCAATGATCTATTATCCTCTTTCCATTTTGATGTTATCAGGTATCAGGGAAATTCTTATCATCTCAACCCCAAAGGATATCCATTTGTATGAAGATTTGCTTGGCGACGGGAGTCAGTATGGTTTGTTTCTTAGTTACGAAATACAACCTTCACCGGATGGCCTGGCACAGGCATTTTTAATCGGGGAGAAGTTTATCGGGACTGATAATGTCTGCCTGATTCTCGGAGATAACATTTATTACGGGCATGGATTTGGATCAACTGTGGAAGAGGCTGCAAAACTAAGGGAAGGGGCACTTGTTTTTGGTTATTATGTTCATGATCCGGAGCGTTACGGAGTTGTTGATTTTGATGATTCGGGCAGGGTATTGAGTATCGAGGAAAAACCGGGAAAGCCAAAATCCAATTTCGCGGTAACCGGACTTTACTATTATGGAAATGATGTCATTGAAAAAGCAAAAAGTCTTAAACCATCAGCAAGAGGGGAACTAGAAATAACAGACCTGAACAAATTATACCTTGCCGAAAATAAACTGAATGTGAAACTGCTTGGCCGTGGAATTGCATGGCTGGATACAGGGACACATGAAAGTTTATTGCAGGCTTCAAACTTTATTGCTACCATCGAACGGCGACAGGGGCTAAAAGTATCCTGTATTGAGGAGATAGCATTTAAAAAAGGTTATATTAATAAAGAGCAGTTAATACGATTGGCCAGCTCACTGGCAAAAAACCAATATGGTCAGTACTTGTTGCGTGTTGCAGACGAAAAAAATTATAATTTTTAAATTGAAAACAGCGTGAATATAAAAACAACGGAAATATCCGATTTATTCCTATTAGAACCCAGCGTATTTGAAGATCCCAGAGGTTATTTTTTTGAAAGCTTTAATCAAAGGGCATTGGAAGAGAACGGGTTAAAATACAGGTTTGTACAGGATAACCAGTCAAAATCAGCATACGGTGTTATCCGGGGTCTGCATTATCAAATTGAACCTTACAGTCAAACCAAACTAATTCGTGTTTTGCAGGGAACTATACTGGATGTAGCTGTTGACATTCGAAAAGGTTCACCCACCTTCGGGGATGTATTCACACGAAAGCTTTCTGATGAGAATAAAAGACAACTGCTTGTACCAAAAGGATTTGCCCATGGTTTTAGCGTAATCAGCGAAACAGCGGTGGTACTTTACAAGTGTGATGAATTTTATAATAAAGATTCAGAACGTGGAATATTTTTTAATGATCCAGAATTGAAAATTGATTGGCAGGTAGACATGAAACATGCCGTGGTTTCTGAAAAAGATCGTGTTCTGCCACATTTTAAGAATGCAGAAAATAATTTCAACTTTAAAGGATAATTTAATTGTAGTGAAAAAAATACTCATAACAGGAGCATACGGGCAATTGGGAAGCGAAATAAAGGAAAGGCATGGAAAAATTCGTGATTGCATTTTTCATTTTCATGATAAAGACAGCCTGGATCTGTTTGATGTTGATAAAATCAAGGATTTTATTCATTCACTTCAGCCCGATTACATTATTAATTGTGCAGCCTATACAGCGGTTGATAAGGCAGAAGAGGAAAAGGATATTGCTTTTAAACTGAACGCGGAGGTTCCAGGTAAACTTGCTGAACTGGCTTCAGAAAACCAGGCAAAACTTATCCATGTTTCTACCGATTATGTTTTTGATGGTAAAAGTTACAGACCCTATGTTGAAGATGATCAAACCGGGCCACAATCGTATTATGGTTATACGAAACTGGCAGGTGAGGAAATGGTAATGAAATATCCCGGTCATAGCATTGTAAGGACTTCGTGGCTCTATTCCGCTTATGGAAGTAATTTTGTAAAAACCATGTTGCGCCTGGGTAAGGAGCGTGATTCATTAGGTATCGTTTTCGACCAGGTAGGCAGTCCCACCTATGCAGGAGATTTGGCAGATACACTGTTAAAAATGACCATGCTGGAAAAGCCTGTGCAATCCGAAGGCATTTTTCATTACTCAAATGAAGGCGTTTGCAGTTGGTATGACTTTACCAAGGCTATCATGGAGCTGGCTGGATTAGCATGTGAGATTCATCCCATTGAGTCAAAAAATTACCCGTTACCAGCTCCCAGACCATTTTATAGTGTATTAAATAAAGCAAAAATTAAAGAAAATTTAGACATTCAGATTCCTTATTGGAAGGATAGTCTGAACTTATGTTTATCCAGAATAAAAGAATAAAAAGCAATGGAAAAAGAAATGTTGGTAAAAGAAGTAAAACAAAAAGCACAGGCGTGGCTTGATGGTAAATATGATGAAGAAACAAAAAATGTCATCCGTGATTTAATGGTGCATCATGAGGATGAACTTATCGAATCGTTCTATAAAAACCTCGAGTTTGGCACTGGTGGTTTACGTGGAATTATGGGTGTTGGAACAAACCGTATCAATATTTATACGATAAGCATGGCAACCCAGGGGTTAAGTAACTATCTTAAATCCGAGTTTACAGGGCTTAAACAAATTAAAGTTGCAATTGCATACGATTGCCGAAATAACAGTCGTCTCTTTGCAGAAACCACAGCAAATGTTTTTGCCGCAAATGGTTTCAAGGTTTATTTGTTTGAAGAATTGAAACCAACACCGGAACTCTCCTTTGCCATTCGGCATTTTGAATGTCAAAGTGGCGTTGTAATCACAGCTTCTCATAATCCAAAAGAATACAATGGTTACAAGGCTTACTGGGAAGATGGAGGCCAGATCATTTCACCTCACGATAAAAATATCATAGCAGAAGTAGAGAAAATCACCTCCTATGATCAGGTTTTAACCCAGGGTGATCAGAATAACATTGAAATTATCGGAAATGATTTTGATGAACTTTACACGGATAAAGTCAAATCATTGTCGCTGTCTCCTGAGATTATTTCTAAAAACAATGATTTAAAGATTGTTTTTACCCCAATACATGGCACTGGAGTTAGGTTAGTTCCCATGGCTCTTCATAAGTTTGGATTTAAAAATGTTTTCAATGTGCCGAAGCAGGATGAGGTGAATGGTGACTTTCCTACGGTTCATTCACCAAATCCGGAAGAAGCGGCAGCGCTTGATTTGGCTTTAAAAAAGGCTGAAGAAATAGATGCTGATTTAATTATGGGTACCGACCCTGATTGCGATCGTGTAGGAATTGCAGTAAAAAATAACAGAGGAGAGTTTACCTTGTTAAATGGTAATCAAACAGCAGCCATTTTCATTGAGTACCTGCTATCTCAATGGTCAGCGAATAACAAACTCACCGGTAAAGAATACATTGTAAAAACGATTGTAACCACAGAACTGCTTACCGAAATGGCTGAAAAGTACAGGGTGGATCACTACCATGTACTGACTGGTTTTAAGTATATTGCAAATGTATTAAAGCAAAACGAAGGTAAAAAAACATTTATTGGCGGAGGAGAAGAGTCCTATGGTTATCTCGCCGGAGAATTTGTCCGCGATAAAGATGCGGTAATATCATGTGCTTTGATAGCAGAGGTTGCTGCATTTGCAAAAAATCAGGGCAAATCTTTATTTGACCTGCTGCTTGACATATATGTAGAATATCATTTTTATAAAGAACGCTTGATTTCTGTTGTTAGGAAAGGTAAAAAGGGGGAAGAAGAAATCAAACAGATGATGGAATCCTATCGATTAACACCTCCGGCTGAAATTAATGGTTCCAAAGTAATGGTAATACATGATTATCTTCTGCAGCAAAGTCATGACAAAGTGATTGATAAAGTTACAAAACTAACATTACCGAAATCAGATGTACTGCAGTTCATTACCGGGGATGGATCAAAAATTTCTGTCAGACCCTCGGGAACGGAGCCAAAAATTAAATTTTATTTTAGCGTAAAAGGAGATTTGCAAAACAAAATGGATTATGAAAAAGTAAATTCGGAACTGGAAAAACAGATCGACAACATCATCAGGGATATGCAGCTTGATTAAATAATGATTTGTTTTAACCGATCGATTTGTTTTTGTTTATTTACTTCCCTTAAATTTCGTGCAGTATCGGTGAAGTATTGATGTCCTGAGATGAATTGTACCTGGAGTTTGTTCCAGTCATTCAATGAATCAATTTTCTGCTGTTTTTTTAATTCCTTAAAAAGGTTACCGGATACAGGAATCATATCACTTCTGCCAAGGTAATCGAGATCGGCATCGCAAAGGATAGCTTCCAGTTTGTTTTTTGGTTTGGGCGGGAGTTTTGTTGACATGATCAGATTGCAGATTGTATCTATCTGTTGGCTGGTATAACCATATTTTGGTAAATATTGTCTGGCCAGCACAGTTCCATGGTATTCATGATCATCATAGCAAATGATATGGCCTGCGTCATGAAAAAGTCCGGCTGTTTTTAATAGTAATAACTCACCATCATCTATGTTCTCTCCCCAACCGATAAGCTCAACCTGGGTTACAACGTCCACGGTGTGTTTTACATTATGGTAATACAGAAAATCAGGCAGTTCCCTTTCCAGTTTATCCAGAACAAACTCCTGTAAATCACTGAATTTTAAAAGAGCATAACGTGTTTTGAATGCCTCGTTAGGTTTATCACCTTCACCATTAATGGATAATTCAGATTTAATTCCTTTTACGGTATACATTTGCACATTACCTTTAAAACGAGCCGGCATTTTCCCATAATATTCACAACTGAAAAACTCTTTTATGAGTTCGTAGGTCATTGCCGTGATGTTAATGCGAGCCGATTCACTCCAACTTTCCATGCGGCTTGCAAGGTTCACTGTATCGCCTTTTATATCATAATTGTATTTCTTTTTTCCGAGAATATGTGTGAATATACCTCCTGTGTGTATGCCAAATCGAATATCCCATGCCGCACTGTTACCGGCGTATGATTCATTGAGCAATAACTGTTTTAGTTCCAGGGCTGCCATAACAACATCAATCGGGTTTGTGCTGTTTTTTTCGGGGACGCCTCCTACACACATGTAAGTGTCACCGATGGTTTTTGCCCTTATGATATTATATTTTTTTACGATTTTTTCAAATTTATACGATACATCATCCAAATCATCCAGCAGAACATGAGATTCGTATGAATCAGCAACGTGCGGACTGTTATGGATACCTGCAAAAAGCACGGTAACCATGTTAAATTTAATGGGTTTGGATATCGTCCGGCCAGAACCATTCTTTTTCTGCTCTTCTACACTTAAAATATTTAACTGTTTTTTGTATTGACTATTCTCTTCCCTGATTTCTTCAAGTTCCTTGGTTAAGGTGATATTCTTTTCCAGAAGCTGTTTATTCAGCTTAACCAGTTTGGCAATACGTCTGACCAGTTCTTTGCTTTCCGATGGCATTAATATAAAATTCAGTTAAACGAACAGTATGCGGTCTTATTTAATATTTTTGTAAGTGTTTTACCAAGTATGAACTTTGTTTAACCGTAAAAAGTTACATTTTTAGGGGATTGATTCGAATAAAAATCGGTGATTCCTGACTTATGGTATTGAATATGAATCAGATGTATTGAATTAGGTTTTCTGTAAAAATAGCTGTTGATTGTACAGCCGATTTATTTTATTTCTTACTGTAGGCTGTAAATGATTTTGGAATAATAATATTTATGGAGTTTAAAATAATATCAGATTATCAACCCACCGGAGATCAGCCTGAAGCTATTAACCAGCTCGTGGCAGGTTTAAACGAAGACATACCTTTTCAAACGTTGCTGGGGGTGACCGGTTCCGGGAAAACATTTACCATTGCAAATGTCATTGAACAGGTTAAACGGCCTGCGCTGGTGTTAAGCCATAACAAAACGCTTGCCGCTCAATTGTATGGTGAGTTTAAGCAATTCTTTCCGGAGAATGCTGTTGAATATTTTGTGTCGTATTATGACTATTACCAACCCGAAGCTTATCTTCCAACCACGGATACGTATATTGAAAAGGATCTTTCCATTAATGACGAGATTGAAAAATTGCGATTAAGCACAACATCCTCTTTGCTTTCAGGCAGACGGGATGTAATCGTTGTATCTTCTGTATCATGTTTATATGGTATTGGTAATCCTGAAGACTTTCACAGTAATACTATCAAGGTAAAGACCGGTGATCAGTTATCGAGAAATCATTTTCTGAGAAGGCTTGTGGACAGTTTGTATTCAAGAAATGAGGTTGAGTTTAACCGCGGAAATTTCAGGGTTAAAGGAGATACCGTGGACGTATTCCTCGCGTATTCCGATCATGCTTACCGGATTGTTTTCTGGGGAGAAGAAATTGAAGAAATATTCATTCTTGATCCTGTCAATAACAAAGAAACAGAATCAATGGATCAGGCATTTATTTATCCTGCAAATATTTTTGTGACCACGAAAGATCGCATGAAACAGGCGCTTTTTTACATCGAACAGGACTTATTTAAGCAGGTTGACTATTTTAAAAGTATTGGTAAACCGCTGGAGGCTAAACGGTTGCAGGAACGGGTGACATTTGATCTTGAAATGATCAGGGAATTGGGCCATTGTCCGGGCATTGAGAATTATTCCAGATATTTTGATGGTCGGCAAGCCGGTACCAGACCTTTCTGCCTTTTGGATTATTTCCCGGAAAATTTCATTACGATTATTGATGAGAGCCATGTAACCATTCCCCAGATCAGAGCTATGTATGGAGGCGATCATTCAAGAAAGCAAACGTTGGTTGAATTTGGATTTCGGTTGCCTGCTGCAATTGATAACAGGCCTTTGAAATTTGAGGAATTTGAATCACTCGTTAACCAGACCATTTTTGTTAGTGCTACACCGGCAGATTTCGAACTGGAGCGTTCCGAAGGGGTAGTTGTGGAGCAATTAATAAGGCCCACAGGTTTGGTTGATCCCGTTATTGATGTGAAACCCAGTTTAAACCAAATTGACGATTTAATGGCAGAAATCAATGACAGGGCAAAAAGAAACGAGCGTGTGCTTGTTACGACGTTAACAAAGCGTATGGCCGAAGAACTTACTACATACCTGAAGCGATATTCGATTAAATGCAGGTACATTCATTCGGATATTGATACTCTTGAACGGGTGGAAATTATGGAGCAGTTGCGTTCAGGCGCATTTGATGTTCTGATTGGGGTTAATTTACTTCGGGAAGGATTGGATTTGCCCGAAGTGTCGTTGGTGGCCATTTTGGATGCTGATAAGGAAGGCTTTTTACGTTCCGAAAGGTCGTTAACCCAAACGGCAGGTAGGGCTGCACGGAACCTGAACGGAAAAGTAATTATGTACGCCGATTCCATGACCCGGTCGATGCAGAAAACCATTGACGAAACCAATAGAAGAAGAGAAAAACAATTGCAATACAACGAGGAAAATAATATTACGCCCACCCAGATCATCAAAGCACAACGACGAATTATTTATACGGATGAAGGAAATAAAAAGCCGTCAAAAGCTTATGTGGGACCCGAAGCAACGACCATTGCAGCAGATCCTGTTGTTAAATACATGGGTAAGGATGCCATTGAGAAAGCCATTGAAAAAACGAAAAAGACGATGGAAAAAGCCGCTAAAGAGCTTGATTTTATTGAGGCTGCGCGTTACAGAGATGAACTGTACGAACTGCAAAAGCTATTAAAAAAAGAAACTTCAGGTAGTTGAACTATATCTATCAAAAGTAAATCAAAAACAGGATTAAAGGGACAACAATGCCGGCCAGCATGTAGTACAGCCCGCGTCCTGAAATGCTTTTTGGACCTTTGATTACAAACAGTCCGGTTATGGCAATGATGATCATCGCCCCCGCAAAAATATCGGAAAACCAGGTCCATAATCGTTTGGGATTGTTGTAATGCAGAAAATTGAATTGTCTAAACACCGGGCGATTTCGAATGATTTCAACAACACCCTGACCTGTTAATAAATCCATTGTGATGGAACCATCTGTGAAAAAATTTCACGTATGGTCATTTTTATAAAATAATTGTCTTAAAAACCTTGCAATCAAGTCATTATGTCATATAATTGCATTTAAAGTCTGTCAATTTTACATATTTTTGAATTGGTTTCATCTTTGTTGAATGGTAGCAGGAATGGTTTAATCAAACAAAAATTGAATAAAAATGAACTTAAATAATTTTACAATAAAATCACAGGAAGCAATTCAACAGGCGTTTACCATTGCCCGGGGAAGAGGGCAGCAAGCTGTTGAAACCGGCCATCTGTTGAAAGGAATTTTTGAAACAGGAGAGAACATCACGGAGTTTCTGTTTAATAAACTGGGTGTTAACACCATTAATTTTAAACAGGTGCTTGATAAAATATTAGATTCCTATCCGAAGGTATCAGGTGCAGATCCCTATTTATCTTCAGGGTCAAACAATGCATTACAAAAGGCATTGAACTTTTCAAAAAAGGCGGGTGATCAGTTCGTTTCCATTGAACACCTGTTGCTGGGTTTGCTCGATGCCGGTGATAATGTCTCACAAATGATGAAGGACAGCGGTGTGAACAAAAAGGATTTAGATGCTGCCATCGCGGATTTACGAAAGGGATCAAAGGTGGACAGTCAAACTGCTGAAGATACATTTAATGCATTAAACCGGTTTGCAATCAACCTGAATGAGCAGGCACGAACAGGCAGGCTTGATCCCGTAATTGGCCGCGATGAAGAAATTCGCCGTGTATTGCAGATTCTCAGCCGAAGGACAAAAAACAATCCGGTGCTGATTGGTGAACCCGGCGTTGGTAAAACAGCAATTGCTGAGGGGCTTGCACATCGTATCATAAGCGGAGATGTGCCTGAAAATCTCAAAAGCAAGCAGCTCTACTCACTTGATATGGGAGCACTTATTGCCGGTGCAAAGTACAAAGGTGAATTTGAAGAGCGATTGAAATCTGTTGTGAAGGAAGTTATTTCTTCGGATGGTGAGATTGTAATGTTTATTGATGAGATTCACACCCTTGTTGGTGCAGGTAAGTCGGAAGGAGCTATGGATGCTGCAAACATATTGAAACCGGCCCTGGCCAGGGGTGAGTTAAGAGCGATAGGAGCAACCACCCTGAGTGAATACCAAAAATTCTTCGAAAAAGACAAAGCTTTGGAGCGCCGTTTTCAGGTGGTGATGGTCAATGAACCCGATCAGATCAGTTCTATTTCCATATTAAGGGGACTAAAAGAGCGCTATGAGGCACACCATAAGGTTCGAATCAAAGATGAAGCCATCATATCGGCTGTTGAGTTATCTACAAGGTATATCACGGACCGGTTTTTACCCGATAAGGCCATTGATTTGATTGATGAAGCCGCTTCGAAGATAAGATTGGAAATGAATTCGGTGCCATTGGAACTTGATGAAATTGAAAGACGGATCAAACAGTATGAGATCGAGCGTGAAGCCATTAAAAGAGAAGGGGATAAAGAAAAACTATCTATCCTGAATGAGATCCTGGCCAATTTAAATGACGACAGGAGTGCTTTACGGGCAAAATGGGAGCATGAAAAAGGGCTCATTGATAAAATCCAGTCAAACAAAGCGCTGGTGGAGCAATTAAAAATTGAAGCGGACCAGGCAGAGCGTTCAGGAGATTATGGCAAAGTAGCAGAAATTCGTTATGGTAAAATAAAAGAAACGGAAGCATCCATAGACAAATTTGAGCGTGAATTAGGGAAAAAACAGGGCGAAACCCCCATGATTAAGGAAGAGGTTAGTTCGGAAGATATAGCCGAAGTTGTTTCGAGATGGACCGGCATTCCGGTAAGCCGGATGATGCAGAGCGAAAAAGAGAAACTATTGCATCTTGAAAATGAGTTGCATAAAAGAGTTGTTGGCCAGGAAGAAGCTATTGAAGCCATTGCAGATGCTGTGAGAAGAAGCAGGGCAGGGCTCCAGGATCAAAAAAGGCCGGTGGGCTCATTTATATTTCTCGGAACAACAGGGGTTGGTAAGACAGAGCTGGCAAAAGCACTGGCCGAATTTCTGTTCAATGATGAAAACCTTTTAACCCGAATTGATATGTCCGAATACCAGGAAAGACATTCGGTTTCAAGATTAATTGGTGCACCCCCCGGATATGTCGGTTACGATGAAAGCGGTCAGTTATCAGAGGCTGTGCGCCGGAAACCTTATTCTGTTGTACTACTTGATGAAATTGAAAAAGCCCATCCGGATGTATTCAATATCCTCCTGCAGGTGCTCGATGACGGCAGATTAACCGATAATAAAGGCCGTATAGTGAATTTTAAAAATACCATGGTTATTATGACATCCAATGTTGGTTCTCACATCATTCAGCAAAAATTGACAGAACTAAACAATCAAAATCGGGATGAAGTGCTCGAAGATACAAAGAAACAGGTATTCCAGTTGTTGAAGCAGACCATCCGTCCTGAATTTTTAAACAGGATTGATGAATTGATTATGTTTACTCCCTTAACCCTTGATGAAATCAATGATGTGGTAAGGTTGCAACTGGAACAGGTAAAAAATATGCTGGAAAAGAGTCAGATAAAGGTTGATTTTACCGAAAATGCTATCAACTGGTTAGCCCAGGCAGGTTACGATCCTCAGTTTGGTGCACGTCCCATAAAACGAGTGATTCAGCGAGAAGTTCTGAATACCCTTTCCAAAAAAATTCTTGCAGGTGAAGTCACCAAAGAAACAGGAATTGAAATAGATTATGATGGGCAACAATTGGTTTTCAGGAATGAACCAAAGGTGATTTTGAATTTAAATTAATGAAAAGTCCTGCGAGTGATAAGATAGCCTTAGCCTAGAAATGAAAAATTCAAGTCAGGAGGGTAGTTACTTATCGCTCGCAGGGTTATTTTTGTTATTTTTTAAAGCTTTCAATACAATCGTTGAGGTTGCTGTATATATCAAAAACATTGTGCAACTGAAGCAATTTGAATAATTCCATTACTTCAGAAGAAATATTACATATTTTAAAATGTCCATTGTTGTTGTTGGCTGTTTTCATGATGGACAAAAATACTCCAAATCCTGAACTGTCAATAAAATTAATGCCATCAAGGTTAAGTACAAGTTTGGTGTTTGGTTTATTATAAAAAGTTTTTAAATCTTCTTTTACAGGTTCGGTAATAAGTGCATTAAACCTGTTGACATTATCAAATGATACAACTATAACATCATTTATTTTTTCTGTTTTTAACATTTTTACAGGATTATTAATTAGAAATATTCTGAAATATTTTCTTTAACCATGTCAAGTTCTTTAACTACTGCGGAAGTTTCGGATTTAAATTTATCAATCACAGCAGGATAGCTATCAATTTCAATCCCTTTTTTTGCATTCGTTTCAAGTTTTTTCATATCTGCAGCAAGTTCGGTGAGACCCATGATGGAAACCGATGATTTAGCCTTATGAGCTAACTGACCTAACCTTGCCCATTCCTTACTTTGCAAAGATTCATCCATTAACTGATAAAATTCATCGATCTGAGTTTTAAACAAATCGATCATTTCAATGACCAAATCCTGGTTTCCGGCAGACATCTCCCTTAAGTAGGTTAAATCAGTTTTCATCTGTTTAAAATTTGTGACCAAACCTGAAATTTGGCACTCATTTCAATCATGGTCGTGTGTGCCTCAGTAATTATCTCAGACATGGTCTGTTTCATATGTGGTAATCAATTTTATTTTTACGCTTGGTTTATAAAAACTTTCAATCGAAATTTGTAAAACCGCTGGTGTTTGAAATTACCAAATTTTACGCATTTTCCAAAATTAAAGGATTTTAGAAAACTTTTTTAATGGAATTCGTAAAATAACAAAAATTTCTGCGGAAATATCTAATTATTGTTAAACAAGTTTAATATTTAATTAATGGAAAAGTTATTTTTTCCCTGCTTAATTTTCATCGCTTCCATCTTTAGTCTGAATGCACAGGATGCTGATATACTGGCGATAAAAAATAAAAAAAGGTCCCAACTTTCCTACAACAATGCAGTTAAAGCCATCAACATAAAGAATTTCGATGCTGCCCTGCAATCCCTTGATGAGGCAATTAGCCTGAAAAATGATTATGCAGCGGCATATCTTGAACGCGGCAAAGTTTATTTCGAACTGGGCAACCCAATAAAAGCAAATGCCGATTTTGATTTAGCCCTCATGCATGATAAAGAATTAGGAGAAGCCTGTTTTTGCAAGGGATTTGTATTTTATTCCATTGATTCACTGAATGATGCCTTAGCCAACATTAACAAAGCTATTGAAGGCGGATATGAAGAACATTTTGTTTATTATTACCGGGGTATCATTAAACTGCGAAACGAGGATTACAATGGTTCCATTTTTGATTTTTCGAAAGCTATTGAGAAAAAACCTGACTACGCGTTGGCCTATCACGACAGGGCTACAGCCAAATCGCAAATTAAAGACTATCAGGGAGCCATTTATGATTATCGCCATGCGGTAAATTATGATGGTACTTTTGTTCTGGCATTTGTAAACATGGGAAATGTAAAAAAGAAAACCGGTGATTTTCAAGGTGCTGTAAAAGATTACACCTCTGCAATTCATTTACAACCTGATTATTATTTGGCCTACAACAACCGCGGAAACGCTTATTATGAGATGGGTGATTATGAAAAAGCGGAAGCAGATTTTATGAAATGCAATGAATTAAAACCGGATTATTCAATAGCCCTGGTGAATCTTGGTAATCTGAATAATAAACTTGGCAAATACGAGGAATCCTTATCCTATTATAATTTAGCAATTGAACTTGCTCCTAATAACGGACAAGCATATTTGAACCGGGGATTAACCTATGAATTAACCGGTGATTTGGAAAATGCCTGTATTGACTGGAACATGGCCTATAAAATGGATATTGAAGAGGCAGGCCGCTACCTTAATGAATGTAAATAATTTTGATTGAAAACCACATGAAGATGAAAATCTATCAATCTATTATATGTATAGCATTTTTGCTTGGTTCACTTTCGCTGTATAGTCAGGAAAATCCGCGTATACGGAAAAGTGAATTTAAAAAAGAGAAAGAAGGACTTAAAGAAGCCTGGAAAAGTGTACGCTCAGGAAATAATTACTATTCGAATGGCATAGGCACCATGAGGCTGGCCCGCAAATACTACCTTGATGCTTATGAGTACAATTCCGAAAATCCGGAGTTAAATTATAAAATCGGTGTTTGTTATTTGTTCTCCGATACAAAATATGAATCAATTAATTACCTGAAGAAAGCATATGGTTTAAACCAGGATGTAACGGATGACATTCACTACATGATTGCAAGGGCTTATCATTTGATTCTTGATTTTGACAATGCCATTGCACATTATGAGCTATATAAAAAGAATAAGCTTTCAGCAGATATGGCTTCAAAAGTTAACAAACATATCGAAGAATGTCATAATGGAAAAGAACTTGTGGAGTCACCAGTACGGGTTATTATCGGTAATCTTGGAGATAAGATCAATTCAGTTTATGATGACTACAACCCGGTGCTGACGAAGGACGAGAAAATTATGTATTTCACTTCCCGACGTCCTGTTTCTTATAAAAGTGATCGAAGCATTATTGATAATAAATTTTTTGAGGATGTTTACAAATCGGTGAATATTGACGGGGAATGGCAAACAGCAGAGCGGATTCCCTCAAAAAAAATAAACGGGAAAAAGAACAAGGACAATACAGCCATTTCAGGAGTTTCAGCAGATGCCAAAACCCTGTACATTTATTTAGGCAATAAAAAAGGCGGTGAAGTGTATTATACCAAACAGAAAGAAGGAAAATGGAAATCTCCGGACAGATTACCCGGAAAACTATCCTCAGGTGAAAAGGAAACAACCGTGACATTCTCCAGTAATGGGAAAACCATGTATTTATGTTCGTCGAATGAAAAACTTACCACCGGAGGATTGGACATCCTTGTTTCAAAAATCGATAGCAAGGGGAAATGGTCGAATCCTAAAAATCTGAGCCCGTTGTTGAATACACAATACGATGAAATAGGAGTATTTTTAACACGAAATGATAGCACCATGTTTTTCAGTTCCAAAGGACATAACACCATGGGAGGCTATGATATTTTCGTGAGTCACTTAGATGAAACCGGAGTATGGTCAAAACCGAAAAATATAGGCTATCCTATCAACACAGCCGATGACGACATTTTTTATTCCTTATCGGAAAATGAAAAATATGCATATTATTCAACCATTCGCGAACGCGGCATAGGCTCCAGAGACATCTATAAAGTAACCTTCCTTGGCTCGGAGAAGGAGCCTGTAATAGCACAGGAACCAAACCTGATTGCAGGCATGAACAGGGAATTGCCCGGAATATTTTTTATACCTCCGGAACCTGTGTTGATTGATAATTCAATCCTAATGCAGGGCAAAGTACTGGATGCCTCCAGTCAAACTCCGGTTGTAGCAAAGATGGAACTCATTGATATGGAGAAGAATACAGTTATCGCCACGGCCATGTCATCTTCGGATGGCAGCTACAAGGTAAAATTACCGGAAAAGAAAACATATGGAATTGAAATCGCTGCATCTGATTATTTACTGTTCCTTGATGCAGTTGATGTGGGGGGAAGTGATGAGTTGATTGTAAAAGATTTTGAACTGAATAAGGTGGAAGTGGGACTGAAAATTGTACTTGAGAAAATATTCTTTGAAACAGGCAAAGCTACCCTCAAACCCGAATCACACGAACAGCTCAGTCAAATCAAAAAAATCCTCGAAGCCAACCCGGCTATTCGAATAGAAATATCAGGACACACCGATAATGTCGGCTCTCTCCGGATAAATACCAAGCTCAGTACAGACAGGGCAAAGGCAGTAGCGGATTATTTAGTTGATCTTGGAATTGACAAGTCCAGAATTGAATATAAAGGTTATGCTTACAACCAACCCATTGCCCCAAATAATACCGCGGCAGGGCGTCAGCAAAACAGAAGGGTGGAATTTAAAATCTTAGGAAAATAATAAAACCTAAGTTGAGCGCTACGAACGAAGTGAAGAAGCGCATTACTTTTTCTTCGTCGATTGAGCGTAATCGCTCAATTTGGGTAAAAAGACAAATTATACTGAATTTTAAAGTAGGCCTGGGTTTGTTTAATCCGGGTCTTCTTTTTATGATATATGGCATTTGATAAAGTTTGTACCTTTGTTAGCTTTGGAGTACAGTTAATCAGAAATAATTCAGGAATTAATAAGGCTAAAAAATATTGCCATGGAAAATCTAAAAAAAACAGCGTTATATTCGGTACATAAAGGTTTAAATGCCAAAATTGTTCCATTTGCCGGTTATGAAATGCCACTGGAATATTCAGGAGTAACCGATGAACACAAAACCGTCCGGGAAGCGGCAGGAGTATTCGATGTTTCGCATATGGGCGAATTTTGGATTACCGGCCCGGATGCATTTGACCTTATCCAAAGAATAACAACAAACGATATTTCAAAACTATCGCCGGGAAGGGCTCAGTATTCTTGTTTACCAAATGATACCGGAGGAATAGTTGATGATTTGATCGTGTACATGGTTGAAAAAGAAAAATTCTTGTTGGTGGTAAATGCTGCGAATATTGACAAAGACTGGAATTGGATTGAAAAAAACAACACCATGGGGGCAACCATGGAAAATGCCTCAGATAAAACAACCTTACTTGCTGTGCAGGGACCAAAGGCAACGGCCATTTTACAAAATCTTACGAACATAAATCTTGATGAAATTAAATTTTACCATTTTACCATTGATGCATTTGCCGGAATACCGGATGTGATTATTTCTGCTACTGGTTACACGGGTGCCGGGGGATTTGAATTATATTTTGCAAATGAGCATGCTGAAAAAATTTGGGCCAAAATTTTTGAAGAAGGAAAAGATGCCGGTATTAAACCCGCCGGGCTATCAGCCAGGGACACCTTGCGTCTTGAGATGGGTTTTTGCCTCTATGGAAATGATATTGATGACTCAACTTCACCCATTGAAGCGGGATTGGGATGGATTACAAAGTTTAATGACGGAAATAATTTCATTAACAGAGAATACTTCTGGAAACAGAAACAGAATGGCGTATCAAAAAAACTGGTGGGTTTTGAGATGGTTGAAAAAGGAATTCCCAGGCATCAGTATGAAATTGTGAATATAACCGACGAACCCATCGGTATGGTTACTTCCGGAACCATGTCGCCAATGATGAAAAAAGGGATTGGTTTAGGGTATATAAAAACCGAATATGCTAAGCCCGGAACCGAAATTTCTGTTATGATCCGTTCGAAGCAAGTCAAAGCGAGGGTTGTGAAACTGCCAATATACAAAAAATAGTTTCATCCCCGGATATTTGGTCAGAGACATCAAATTCTGATAAATGTCATATTTTTAGGAATCATTTCTGGGAACCTTTCATTATTTTGATATTTTTGCACTTCTTTTCAAAGCAACAATGAAAGAGAAAAATAAACTCGAAGTATGTTTTTCACCTGCGCTGTTTGAATTTTATCAGGATTCAAAAGCAATTGTGGTTGTGGTAGATGTTCTCAGGGCCACTACGGCAATATCAGCAGCATTTATGAACGGTGTTGATAAGATAATTCCGGTTGGTACGATTGATGAGGCCAGGCAATATAAGGAAAGAGGATATATGGTTGCAGCCGAACGGGATGGCATTGTAAAGGATTTTGCCGATTTTGGCAATTCACCATTTAATTTTACTCCTGAACGCGTATCAGGTAAAACCATTGTTTACAGTACAACCAATGGCACCAATTCTGTTATGATGTCAAAAGATGCAAGCAAGGTGCTTATCGGATCGTATCTGAATGTTTCAGCAGTGGCCAACTGGTTAGTAAAGCAGGATAAGCCGGCGCTCATATTATGCGCAGCCTGGAAGAATAAATTTAACCTGGAGGATTCAGTTTTTGCAGGATGTATAAGTGAAAAATTGCTTGCATCCGGTAAATTTCATACCATTTGTGATTCGGTTAAAGCCTCTATTGATTTGTGGAAAGCAGCAGAGCCAAATGTATATGGTTATATTCTGAAAGCTGCACAAAAACAACGATTGCAAAAAAATGGTCTGGATGATGTTATTGAATACTGTCATACACCGGATTTAACCGATATCATACCTGTTTTGGAAGAAAATTACCTAACAAGGCTTCAGGTGAATGAAAACAAACCGTTCGTCGATAGTTGAAAACAGGTTGAAATGTTTTTTTATTAACTCGAATTAAAGCAGAATATATTTTGATACATTTGTTCTTTATCAGCAAAGAAGGTTCAATCCGGAAATCATTTCGGATAAATAATTAATGATAATGTCAAACAACATTTGATTAACCAATAAATAATAAAAACATGAAGAAAC
>CAZAMT010000004.1:0-52787 GCA_964486145.1 uncultured Bacteroidales bacterium | reverse complement strand
TGCTTGCTCCGCTGAAGCTATGCGAAAGCGCAGTGTGCCTCTGTAATTATCTCAGGCATCGTCTGTTTCATTTGATAATTACTCCTTAACCGATGTCCGTAATTAGCTGATACTGGATTTGCATGAAAAAGTTACTCTTAAATAATGTATTTGTAAGTAATTAGCAGGCAATAGTTTTCATCATCACAAGCAAAAGGAGCGTATCAATAAAGCAACCATTTATCGCCAAACCGCTGAGAGGCAAAGAATTGGACCCAAATTGAGCGATTACGCTCAATCGACGAAGAAAAAGGAAGCATTTCACCTTACCCATTCGGTGAAATGCAGCATTTTCTATGTCCCCGATTCACGGGGTAAACAGGGGTTATCAACTGGCGGAAAAGCGCTACTTCACTTTACTTCCCGAAACAATTTCGGGACAGGCTATACCGCTCAACTTAGGTTGGAATTATTCGTTTAATCTGTCAGATGGACATTGCCATATTTTGTTTCAATTCTTACCTCGCCATTAGAATCCATTTTTTTTCCAATGGTGCCCGAAACGCTCATTTCATGGTTATCAACAATCCGGTTAACGTTTGCATGGGCATCCGGATAATATATTTTAGAATAATCTGCTTCACCATTGATTCGGTAGGAGGCTGTTTCATCAATGCCAAACCGGAACCCACCATACTTGCTTTCTATGGTTATTTTTTCAAACGATGGCGGAACATATGTAACTTTGGCATTGGTATATCTGGATTCAATTTGAAATTTTTTCACTACTTCTTCAAACTTGTAATTGCTGTAAGCTGCCGTTGTTACAAAATTTGATATAACACCTATCTTATACACATCATATTTTGATTCGGCAACCAGTGAGCTGGCTTTATCAAGATACAATTTTGAGTATTTACTTACCAGGATTAATGCTTTTCCCCTGGATATTTCAAGATTTGAATATTTAATATCCATTTTCGCCCAATTCAGGTTTTGAATGTCACCATCCGAATAACCGAGGGTTATTTGATTCAGAGGTTTTTCATCTCCTCTGGTGAGGGTGTTGATCAATAAATTACCATATTTAACATCAATGGCAACATGTCCGTCCAGCCTGTTAATAAACACATCCCCATATTTATTTGATAATGCCAGGGCAATATACCCCGGTGCGAAAATGTCATAATCAATGTCAAGTTCATGACTACCTGAATGACCAAACCAACCAAAGCCCGACCCTTCAATTTTGCTGTTTATATCCGTCTCAAAATGAATGCTGTTTCCTGACTGGTATCTTTGGATCTCGATATATTCGAGTATTTCGGCGGCCCTGCTTTCGTTACGAGCATTTACAGTAATGCTCACCTTTACCGATATTTTATCATCATCCCAGTCTTTGATGGTGACATCACCAAATTTATTTGAAATGTTCAAACGCGCATTTTGGTCAACGGTGTATTCTTCTTCGATCACTTTCTTTTTTTCATCGCCAATTGCAAAGGCCATGGTTGAGGTGATGAGCCCTGCTATAGCAATAAGCCTAAACCTGTTCTGTATCATAGCTTGATGTATTTACATTTTTATTGATTTTAATCTGATCCATAACCTGCTGTAACAAATCAATTTTGAGTTGATAATTATTGAGCATGGCATGAATAATCCTTTGATCGTTTGGATTGAGTTTTAAATCTTCCTTCAGATACATGTAATTCTTGTCCATTACCTTCAATTCACTCTTGACATTTCTGTATTGTTCATCGTTCAAAATCTTTTCAAGCTGGCTTAATTTTTTGTTAAGAACAGACTGGTAATATTTTTCAGTTTCTGCAAGTTCTGTTGAAATGTTTTCAAGTGTCAGTTCATTGTCAAAGTTTTGGTAGTATAAGGCCAGTGTAATCGATATTAGCAAAACCACCACAGCGGCTACTTTCATCAGGGGTAATAACCAGCGGTTACCGGATAATTTATTGTGAAAACGGTTCATATGACCCGGTGGTGGATCTTCATCAAAAAATGATGATCTGTGATTTTTTATGATATCTTCAATATCGCTCATGAGTTGGATTTAACTATTTCAGTTAATTTCTTTTTTGCTCGTACAAACTGCGACCGGGATGTTGAGCCTGAAATATTGAGGATTTGAGATATTTCTTCATGATCATATCCTTCAATTAAATACAGACTTAGAATTATTTTATAACCATCCGGCAACTTTTGAATTCCACGTTTAATTTGTTCAATCTCCGGATGAATGATTTTATCATCCTCATGATAAGTTGTGTCATCCTTGTTTTCAATTTGTTCAGCAATATGTTCTGTTAAATGGATCATTCGTTTACTTTTTCGAATGTGGTCAATGGATTTATGTATTACAATTTTTTTAATCCATGCACCAAATGTAACTTTTCCTGAATATTCATTTAATTTCTTAAAGCCTGAAATAAAAGCTTCCTGTATTACATCTTCCGCATCATAAGGATTATTCACAATCCGAAGGCTCGTATTATACATGGCCTTTGCATATCGCTTGTAAATTTCGAACTGCGCCCGGCGATTTCCCTTTCGGCATTCTTCAATTACAAAAGCAATATCTTTGGTCGAATAATCCTTGTTGTTAATCATTCTTTCAAGATAAAGACGATAGAAAATTTATAGTGCTGCATCAGTTGCAAAAAAAGTTTAAATCAACAATTTTTTAACTATATTTTGGATTTTAAATGCTTTTAAATTCTGACTGTTGATATGGTTTTATCGGTCTATTTTCATTTCAATTCCAATTTTTAACCAACGTCCGGGCTGCGTCAAACTTGTAATTTCATGATAACTGGTATTTAATACATTTGTCAGATTCATAAAAATACGCGTAAAATTAAAACGGTAAGAAATTTTTGCATCGATTAACCAGAATGGTTCATATTGTATTAAAGGGAATGTATCATCGGCAGTATTGTAGGTGATGAATGAGCCTTCCCGCTCCATGTATCGCACGTTCCAGTACATTTGCAGTTTTGGTAAAATCTCATGCTTGAATCCGGTAACCAGCTTATGTTTCAGGTTGTCAGGTAATTCATCCAATGACTTGTCTGTGGAATTGTAGGCGTAGCCGATATTAACAGAAGAAAGCCATCGCACATCAGGCTGAAACTTCAAATTCGTTTCGAGGCCATGCACCTTTACATTTTCGATATTTTTTGCCAGTCTGTAATTTTGTTCGGGTTGCCAGACATATGCAATGTGGTTATTGCCTGATTGATGATAATAAAACGCTTGCCACGTCCATTTACCTTTGTACATCTTTAAGCCGGCATCAAGTCCGATAGCTTCTTCGGGTCTTAGATTTTCATTTCCACGGGTTGAAGGATCTGTATAATATAAATCTGTGTAGGTTGGCGTTCGCAGTGTTTTCTGGACTGAGGCCGACAGCTTTATTTCTTTGGTTAACCAGTACGCGACATCAATGCCGGGATAGATATTGATTTGATTATTTAAAAATGAATTGGTGCCTGCCATAAAACCCAGAGAAAGATACCAGCGGTCAGTGTTAATGCTTTGTTCAGCAAACAAATGATAATGATAGGTTTCTGCACCAACGGAATAATATGTTGAGTCCGTTCCACGAACTTTGACTTGCGGGGATATTTCATTCCCTAATAATGAACTAAGAATCTCATCTGCTTTAAAATTAAATCCTGCGGTGGTTGTTCCAAATCTGCTACTATAGCTTATATGCGAATTGATTCCGTATCGATCAGTTCTGTGAAAGTTTTCATAAAATTGCGGATCATCCCGTTTCAGTAAAAAGTGATCGTGATGTCTGCGAAAATAAGCAGTAATGCTAACCGGAAAATGAATTCCTGACTCAAAAGAAACACTGCCAAATCCGGTGGATGTTTCTTCATACTGATCAGGAAACTTTGGACTATAAAAACTGTTGGCACCAAATCCTTTACCACTAACTCCGAGCTGGAGTGATGTTGTGGAATTGTTAATCCTGGTTATGCCGTGGTAAAATGCATTAAACCTTTCAAAATCTGTATTGCTGGTATGTCCATCACTTCTCGCAAATGATCCTGAGATGTAATTGTCTGTTTTCCGAAATTTAAAATTTGTTCCTGCGTGTACTTTTAAATATCCATGTTGACCTCCGGTAACGCTACCCCTGAATATTTCATTGACATTGGGTTTGGTAACAAAATTGATTGCCCCGGAAAAAGCATCATCACCAAACAATCGGGCACCAGGGCCATTCAACACTTCAACGCGTTCAATATCCTGTGCGCTGATGGGAAGGTTTAGGTTGTGATGACCTGTTTGGGCATCGGTAACATTTACACCATTTAGTAAGATCATTACCTGGTCAAAAGTTCCTCCACGCATACTGACATCGGATTGCACACCGTTTTCATTTCTTTGACGCAAATCTATACCTGCTGTGTATTCCAAAATATCCTGAAAACTGGTTACCGGTTTTTGGGCAATTTCAGAACTGTCAATAACAGTCACAAATCTTGCATTTTGCTTCATGGTAACCGGACCCAACTGACCGATGATATTTATTTCATCCAAATCAATTTGCCGATTTATCTGAATTGTATCCGGCTTTACCTGTCCGAGAAGCGGAAATGTTAGAATGGTATAAACGGAAGGTAAAACGCCAATTTTAATAATCTTTTTTAAGCTTAAAAAGGCAGCATTAGCTTTTCCTGACCATTTTGAAAATACCTGGAGTTGACTGATTTTTAATTTTTTTGGTTTCATAAATTTTAGTTTTGTTGTATTAATAAAAAATATTTCGGTAAAAAGTTTTGGTTAACTCAAATATAAAGGATATGTGTATGCATTTATCCTGATTAAATTTATGATGATTTTTGATTTTAAACATTGTGCTGTATACATGCGGGTTATACGAACATCAACTTTTAAGAAGAGTAGCAGATTTAAATAACATTGGTAATCTTCGCATGCAAATATTAAATTGAAAAACCGATGTGGACATCGGCAATCAGATTGAAATGATTAAAATCATCCGAATATTCTGATGAAAAATAATATCCCAGTCCCAATGAAAAATTTATATGAATAAAATCTGCAAGATGGCGTTGCAGGCCCCAGATCGGTCCGGCAAAGGTAAAGGGCTGACTTACCTCCGATTGAAACACATGGCTCAGATGCAGGCCAACATAATCCGCTGAAAACATGGCGGTATGCTTGTTTTCAATAATTCGTTCCCTGAAATTGTAATACTGGCGGTAGTTAAGGAATAATTGCGGAAGGAAATTCAATTCATTTTTCCTTCCTTTTATTTCTTTAGAATTGAATTGAAACAGCGCACCGTACTGATAACCAGTTACGATGGTTGCATCACCAAATATATTGGCTTCTACCGACACTCCCGGATTTAGCACATTTAGATGAAATACAACGTGATCGGAAAAAATTGTTGTTGTGTTTGGTGATATGTATGAGTATTTGTTGCCTGGAGAAAGAGCAAGAGAGGATTGCAAAACCAACAACATGATACATGAAGAAATAGTTATTTTCAGCATGGGCGTAAAATAATTGACAAGGATTTTATACTTTATCATTGTAATCCACAAAATCTTTTTCAGCATGTAACAATTCTGTGATGTATATCAAAAGATTTCGGGATTCTGATAATATTTCAAGATACAACAGACTCGCTTTGGTTTTTGCGGAGTCTTTCTTTAACATTTTAATTTGTTTCTTTTTTAGTTTGTTGATGTTATCAATCATCTCATCTTTTCGTTTCACGATCTTCTCGATTGTATCAAATTCGTTGTTGTTTAAAAGATTGATTACGTCCAAGATGAAATCCTTCATTTGATTTGTGAAGATCGTTAAGTCTTCAATCTGGTAATCTCTCAGAGGTGGGTGATTATTATTTACATGAATGAAGGAGGGGGTTACAATATAAGTTAATCCCTTTATTGTCTCCCGCAGATAGTCCATTACCTGTATGTAGAAATGGCCCGTATCAATGAGTTCTTCATCCAGTTTTCTTACTGTTTTATGAACACCCCTGCGCAATAATACAACCTTTGTATTTAGTCTTTTCGCTTCTTTTTGAGCTTTTTTAAGGTGGTTTCTTTTTTCATTAATAAGCCCGTCGACCGCCTTTTCGTAGGTATCATGAACCGCTTGCAATGTTTCCGTTACTGTTAAGGTACATTTCCCGAAAATGGTTACATTATTCACCTCCGTTGCTTCGGATTTTTCAATTTCTTCGTCTGCTTTCTTGCGTTTCATGTGGATGGCATGTGTTCGGATGACGAAAAATATGGCCAGTAGTACGAGAATGCCTATGGCTGTTAGTCCGCCCCAGCTTATGATGTTGGCGATAATGAATGCAACGGAGAATGCCAAAAATGCTGTGAAAAACCATCCTCCAATAACAGTTACAACCCCGGAAATACGGTAAACCGCGCTTTCTCTGTCCCAAGCTCCATCAGCCAGCGATGTTCCCATAGCTACCATAAAAGTAACATATGTAGTAGATAATGGCAGTTTTAATGATGTAGCAAAAGCAATCAGGATACTTGCCACAATGAGATTGACAGATGCTCTTACAAGATCAAATGCTGTTTTTTCTTTGGCTGTTCGTTCATTGAACGCTTTCATATAAAATCTTTGATTCAGGTTTGTTTTTATCCTGGCCGGGATAAATCCTGAAACCATTTTTGAAATATTGACGCTTCCTCTTACAAGTGATCGGGCCAGCATGGAAGATTCAAAACGTTCGTGTCCTTCCTCCTGTCTACTTAAATCAAGGGTTGTTTTTACTACAGATTTGGCTTTCATTGAAAGCCACAGGGTTGCAACCATTATGATTCCGGCGGCAAGGAGAAAGAGGGTCGGGGTTTTAACCTTTTCCTGGAGTGCTGTCATCGAAAGAGTACCCGGATCAGCCCCCGGAGTCTGTACAAATTCCTTGTAGGATTCATATCCGGCGAGAGGAACCCCGATGAAGTTAACCAAATCATTGCCTGCAAAAGCCATAGCCAAAGCAAATGTACCTACAAGAACTATGATTTTAAGTATGTTGATTTTAAAAATCCAATACAACAATTGCAAAATGATGGTCCATAATGCAAAACTGCCAAATAGAATCAAGCCGGTATTTGATTTAATCCATAATACCGTTTTTTCGGTCATAAAAGAAGCTCCATTGGCTCCCTTCAATAAAATAAAGTATGTTATACCTGCAATGGCCAACCCTCCCCATATTGAACCAACGTATTTTAATATTTTTTCATAATCAAATGAAAAAATGGCTCTACTGATGTATTGCACAATGGCCCCAACTGTAAAAGCCACAACCACCGAAAGCAATATGCCAAGAATAATCAGAAGTGCATTTCCCGTGTTAATAAAATCACCCATGGAATAGAGATCATCAGGATACCGGTGCAGTTTAATTACAGCAACTGCAACGGCTGAACCAAGAAGTTCAAAAACAATGGAAACGGTAGTTGATGTGGGTAACCCGAATGTATTAAAAAGGTCGAGAAGGATAATATCCGTAAGCATTACTGCAAGGAAAATGACCATGATTTCGGAAAAATAATAGTTGTTCGGATGGAAAATACCTTTTCTTGCAACCTCCATCATTCCACTGGAGAATGTTGCTCCGAAAAGGATGCCGAGAGCCGCAACAAGCATGATTACTTTAAAGGGCGCTACCTTTGAACCGATGGCTGAGCTAAGAAAATTTACTGCATCATTACTTACACCGACTACCAGATCCGAAATTGCGAGTGCAAAAAGGACCACCACAATTATCAAATAAATATTTTCCATCAGTCTTTTACCATAATTAACTTCAATCCGCGCACAAAGGTAATTTCAAAATATTATTAACTATCAATCAAATATTAAATTTTTGTTAAATCAATCTTGAGGAATTATTAAGTTGCCAGAATATTAAATCTATAAATAAAACAGGTTTAACATTCATTCATACATTATCTCATAAATTAGCACACATAAACCAATTCTCATTTGCATTAAATTATCATAAGAAATGAACAGTAACTTTAAACTATTGGTCGTTGATGATGAACAGGATATCATTGAATTTATCAGTTACAATTTAAAGAAAGAAGGCTATGCCGTCCATACTGCAACAAATGGTAAACAGGCAGTTAAAATTGCCAGGGATATTCAGCCGCATCTGATTATTTTGGATGTAATGATGCCTGAAATGGATGGCGTGGAAACCTGTGAAAGGTTAAGGGAAATACCTTCGCTTGATGGCAGCCTGATAGCCTTTCTCACAGCCCGGGCCGAAGATTACTCCCAAATTGCTGGTTTTGATGCCGGTGCAGACGATTACATTACCAAGCCTATTAAACCTAAAGTACTGGTTTCAAGAATAAAAGCATTGTTAAAAAGGTATGGGAACGGGCTAAATGAAGCAGCAGAAGACGCAGATGATTGTTACCGGGTTGGCAAATTAATGATCAACAAGGAAAAACATTTGGTGACCATTGATGATAAACCTCTTGAAATGCCAAAAAAGGAATTTAACCTGCTAATTTTATTAACATCACGCCCTTCCAAAGTATTTACCCGTGAGGAAATATTCAATAAAATTTGGGGCGATGATATTTTTGTTGGTGATCGTACCATCGATGTTTACATTCGAAAACTACGTGAAAAAATTGGTGATACCGCCATTAAAACCATTAAGGGAGTTGGTTATAAATTTGAAGTTGTTTAAGTGTCCGCTGCCGATGTTAAATGAAACACCGTAATTTCAGGATACATTCCAACCCTTCCGGGAAAACCAATAAACCCCAATCCCTTATTTACGTAAAGGTGTTGACCATTTTCTGAATAAAGACCCGCCCACTTTTTGTATTTCCATTTTACCGGACTCCATTGCCATCGGCCGATCCCAATTCCAAACTGCATTGCATGCGTATGTCCTGAAAGGGTTAAAAATACACTTGGATAATCCTTTACCTGTGCATCCCAGTGGCTGGGATCATGTGACAATAAAATTATAAATTGATCGCTGTCAACTTTTTTCAAGGTGCCGGCTAAATCTCCGTACTGGGGAAATGGCGGTTTACCCCAGTTTTCAACACCGGCAAGAGTGAACTTTTGCCCTTCTCTTTCAATGTGTTCATGTTCATTTAACAGCAACCTGAAATTGGCTTTACGAAATACATTTTTCAGGGATTCGATGTTTTCAAGCCATTCTTCTTCTGAATCCCAGGGGTAGTATTCCCCGTAGTCATGATTTCCAAGAATGGCATATTTTCCATACGTTGCTTCCAGTTTTGAGAGGGAAGGAACAAACATTTCTGCTTCATCGGCAAACATGTTTATCAAATCACCGGTGAAACAAATCAAATCCGGTTCCTGGTCATTGACAATTTGCATGGCACGATCTACTTTTTCTTTATGGTTTCTGAAACTACCAATATGCAAATCAGATATTTGAACCAAACGAAATTCATTGAATTTTTTCGGAAAGTGTTCCGATGATAAATGAACGTGCTTGACACGGTACAGAAATTTTCCCCGGATTATTCCGAATAAAATAAAGAAAAACAGGCCTCCGGCAATGATAAAACCTATGGTTGTCAATGGATATATGCCTTCAATTTCTAAAGATTCAGTTTGAACGATGCGTTTTATAAGCTTGTACAAAAAACAGATCAATGCTCCTAAAAGATGGAATGCAATAACTACCAACTTTGGCAAATATAAAAGTACGAACATTCCTGAAGCTGGATAATGCCGGTTTCTCAAAATATTTTCCCGAAATTCACCTTTCAGCCTGAACAGTTTAATGGTTTCAAAGTAAAAGGCTGCCGTAACTGAAATGTAAATGGCTACAGATATGTATTGAAATGTGCCGGAAATATCAACCTTGAATAAAATTCTGAGTGTGATGGCATCAATGACCAGGGCAAAAACAACAATAACGATAACAATTTTATAGAAACCTGACTTCATCCCAATTAAATTAGCAATAACAATTTGATAATGTATTATTGGGTCCGGTCTAAAAAGCCACCTTACCCCTAAATCCCCTAAAGGAGACTTCTTCAAACTGCTGATTTTTAGCTGTTCCCCTTTAGAGCCTGATGAAAATCGGGAGGTTATGGGTGAAAACAACAAAAATCAGCATCAACGCTTGATTATGTTGAGAAAGATGTTAAAAAATGCTAAAATAATCTATAATATCGCAAAAAATTAAATAAATTAGATCTTTCCAATGATGGATTTTTTTAAACTAAGAAGGACCTGCATGAGGCAACGAATACCATTCGATGGGGAATGTTTTATCAAACCACTGTTTTTTTTCTGGTTTTCAAATATTTGGCGTTTTTTAAATGGAAAAATTCCTTTACTGATTTTATTCCTGCTGATTTTCAATCATAGTAATGCACAACAATCGCAGATAAAATTCGGCAAACCAGACCTGGATGACTTGAAACTGGAAAAGTATATTCCCGATACAAATGCCAATGCTGTTATTCTTTCTGACATTGGATCAACAAATTTTGTGTTGAGCCAGGCCAACGGAGTACAAATATATTTCAATCGCCATATTCGCATCAAGGTATTCAACAAAAATGGCTTATCCCAGGGTAATCGAAAGATTTTTCTTTACAGTACCTCGGGAAATAAGGAGAGTATAACTAACGTTAAAGGTTATACTTACAATCTTAATAAAAACAAGATCGAAAAATCAAAGCTAAAGAACCGCGATGTATTTGAAGACCAACTGACCGATAACTGGCGTTTAATCAGTTTTGCCATGCCTAATGTTCAGCAAGGATCGGTTATTGACATTGAGTATACCATTCAGTCGGATTTTTTCTTTAACCTGAGGACATGGTCATTTCAGCATTCTATACCTGCCCGTTACAGCAAGTTTACCTTGCGGATTCCTGAATATTTTGAGTATAAAACCCTCTTTAAAGGATATCATCCCATAAAACTGCTTGAAAAAAGCAAAGTATCAGGTTCAATGAATGTAACGATTAAAGAAGAAAATGATAAAAAACTATTTGGGCGGTCAAAAATAGAAAATCATAAAATTTCTTATTTGGAAAACATGTCTCAGTGGGAATCTCATAATATTCCACCCATTGTAGAAGAGCCGTACGTTAATAATATCAATAACTATATAACATCCATTGAATTTGAGCTGGCCAGTTATAAACCTCCGGAATCTATTCGAAAAAATTTTACAGATACCTGGGAAACCATTCGTACCAAGTTGATGGATGAATCATATTTCGGTGGTATCATTAATAATACCAATATTCTGAAGACAGAAATTGAAACCATTGAAGCTACATCGCTTAGTGAGTTTGATCGAATGGTGAATGCCTACGAGTTTACAAAAAATAAAATCAGGTGGAATTATAAAGAACGTCTGCTTGCAGATAAAAATATTAAAAAAATATACAATGAAGGCGTTGGAAATTCGGCTGATATAAACCTGTTTCTGATAGCCATGTTGCGGATGCTTGATCTCAAGGCAGACCCGGTAATTTTAAGCACGAGGGATAATGGAATTATTCACCCGGGCCAGTTGATGCTGTCAAATTTTAATTATGTCATTGCAAAGGTTGAAATTGATGATAAACAGTATCTGCTGGATGCTACAGAAAAAAAATGCCCGTATTATATGTTGCCTGAACGATGTATCAATGGAAAGGGCCGGCTTATCAATAAGGAATATACCGAATGGGTGGATTTAACCACTGAACAACCGTATTCGTACTTTTGTATGTTAAATCTGAGTTTAAACGATGACAACGATCTCAAAGGCATGATGCAAAATTCCCGGGAAAATTACGCGGCATTGAATTTCAGATACCAGGTGGAACAGGAAAGCAATGAGGAAAAATTCATTGAGAAGATGGAAGAAAATTTTGATGGTCTGGTAATTGACAGCTTTCATCTTGCAAACCTGGATAGTGTCAATGCACCAATAAAGGATTCATATGAAGTGACCCTGAAAAATAAAATTGATGTATTGGGTGATTTTATATATTTAAACCCGCTGTTGTATGAAAGAATTGAAGAAAATCCATTTAAACTGAAGGAAAGAAAGTACCCGGTAGATTACATTTATCCGCGTCGCAGAAAGTACCTGTTAAATTTTTCTATCCCTCAAGATTACGAGGTAGAAGAATTACCCCAAAGTACAAAGTACTCGTTATTTGATAACAGTGCGGAATATATTTACAACGTCCATCAACAAGGTAACAATATTCAACTGGTAACCGAACTGAATATAAACAGAAGTATTTTTACCGGAGATGAATACAGTAGTTTGAAGGAGTTTTACGATAAAGTTGTGGCAAAACAAAGCGAACAAATTGTGTTAAAGAAGTTAAAAAAGTTTTAGATTTTAGATTGTGGGGATTATGAGGCATTTATTTGTTTATTTGATAATACTGTTCATCTCTCAAAACATTGTTTCTCAAAACCATTATCCGGTAGATTCCATCGAAGAGAGTTTATTCGAAAATGCAAATGCCATTGTGCGTAATTACAATGCTGATTTCACTATCATTGATCGTGGTAATGCATCATTGCGCGTTTATTTGGCTATTACAATTTTAAATAAAGCAGGAGAAGAACAAGGCGTATTGAGTGAATTTTATCATAAATTTAAGATAATTAACAACGTAAGAGGGTGGATTTACGATAAATCGGGATATTTGTTAAGAGAATTAAAACGTTCAGATATTCAGGATGTCAGCCCGATTTCTGATTTTATATTATACGAAGATAATCGCCTGAAATACTGTAAACCGGTTGCCGATTTTTATCCTTATACGGTGGTTTATGAATATGACGTTCAGTATAAGGGTTTATTCTACTATCCAACCTGGCAGGCTGTCCCTGATTTTAATGTTTCAGCGGAAAAAGCAACATTTACCATATCGTCACCATCCGATTTGGATTATAAACATAAACAACAAAACATCCCGGATGATCCGGTAATTGAAAATACCAGGAAGGAAACCATTTACTCATGGAATATTAAAAACGTGCAGGCTTTACCTGAAGAACCACTTTCGTATGATTTTTCAGAACTTGTTCCTTCCATTTACCTGGCACCGGCAGAATTTGAAATTATGGGATATGCCGGCTATATGAAAACTTGGAGTGATTTTGGGGCCTGGGTAAGTCAGTTAAACCAGGGTAAGGATGAACTTACCAATAGAAATGCTATTAAAAAGGTAAATGAGTTGAAGGCAGAAGCTTCTGATAGTGTTGATCTGGTGCGAAAAATCTATGAGTACATGCAGTCAAGAACACGGTATGTAAATATAAAACTTGGCATTGGTGGTTATCAGCCATTTGAAGCAGACCTCGTGCATGAGGTTGGTTATGGAGATTGCAAAGCCTTATCCATTTATACAAAGGCGTTATTAAAAGAAGCTGGAATAAAATCATATTATACGCTTGTAAAGGCAGGGGAATCAAAGCCAGATATCATGCTTGATTTTCCCTCACCTCAGTTTAATCATGCATTTCTGTGCGTTCCATTGCAAAATGATACCGTGTGGCTTGAATGCACCCATCAAAATATTCCTTTTGGATACATTAGTGACTTCACGCATAACCGCCATGTATTATTAATTACTCCCGATGGGGGTGAAATTGCAAAAACTCCAAAATACAATGTAAATAGCAATGTACAGGTACAGATATCAAATGTTGTGATAGATAATAATGGAAGTGCAGACTTAACGGTGAAATCAGAATTAACAGGATTGCAATATGATCTTATCCGAGAACCAGTGCATCAAACACCAGAAAGTCAAAAAAAATGGATTTACGACAACCTCAAAATCCCATCGTTTGAGGTTACCAGGTTTAGTTTTAGCGAAACAAGAGGTTTCATCCCATCAGGTGAACTAAACCTTCAGATCGGCATTGAGGGTTTTGCTTCAAAAAGCAATAAGCGAATTTTTATACCGGTAAATCCTTTGAATAAACTCGAATATGCTCCAAAAGAGCAGGAGAAAAGGAGATTCGATGTTGTTATACATTTCCCTTACACGGATTATGACACAGTGACCTACCAGTTACCTGATGAAAACTACACAAAGGAATACTGTCCTGATAATCAAAAAATTGATAATGAATTTGGTTTTTTTGAAGTTACTTTTCTATGCGACGAAGCAAATGGAATTATACAGTTTACCAGGCATCTGATAATCAACGATGGAATATTTCCTGCTGAAAAATACAATCAATTGGCTTCATTCCTGTCCAGGGTCAAGGATATCGATAATTCAAAAATGGTTTTTATAAGAAAATAACTAAGGCATCAAAACTCCCGGACGATGTGTGTCAATGGTATGAAAGGTATAAAACGTTATTTTCTTTGCAGAAGGTGAGGCACTAATTCCGAAGGTGTTATTTGCGCCATTGGCATTTATTGTTTTTAAAGTAAATGTTTTATTATCGGGGAATGGGATTCGGGCATAGGATATAGCGTAGGGCAGTGTTTGCCAGTTTCGGGTATCGGCTTTTTCTGTGAGTGCATTGGTTATACTCACCAGGGTTCCCAATCCTTCATCCTGTTCACTGGCAAGCGCTTCAAGCGCTTTTTTAGTTGCCAGGCGTAAAACCGAATTGCTTACTTCCCTTATCATCCTGTCGCGTAGTGTTTTAAAAGCAATCTCATTGATATCCTGGAGCAACTCAAGTTTTTTACTCTTATTACCAACCTGGATTGTTGCATTTGAATATACAGGTGTACGTTCTTCGTATTTTGGAAAGGCTATCCGCAAGAATCTTAAATTTTTGAATGCTGATTTTTCTTCTTCTTTTTTATCTCCGATATACACAGGTACAGAGATATCGTACTCTTCGTTAGCAAAAGTAATCCATCCGCCTTCCCCCTTCACATTTGTCAGGTTTATACTCCATTCGGATTTTACAGGTCCGAACCCGTTTAACCAAAAGAAAACAAGTTCTTTCTCTTTGTTTGTTTTGTGATCATAATTGAAATTGAATTTTTTTTCATAAAAGCGAACTTCTTCATAAAATCCAGTAAGATAGGCAGTTTTGAGTATATCCAGTTTTAGTTGATGAGGAGGGCCAAATCCAAATTCAGGCAGGTAATCTTCTTCATAAACTTTTAGAGCATTCCGGTAAGCAATAAACGCATTGTTATAATCTGCATTTGCCTCGTAAATAAGTCCCATGAGTGTGTGTGCAAATGCATCTCTTTGATAACGATTTTTATGATCTTCGTACTTGTCGTTCAGAGCATGAAGTTTATTGTTGATTTTCCGGCATTCAACAAGAGCTGCCTCGTAATCATTCAGAGCCAAATAGTTTAAAGCTTTGAAATAGTTTACCATCACCACTTCAAAGTCTTCTGGTTGATACGGTTTTACAGAAGGATTTGTAATGAGCGCCAGGGCTTCCCGTCCGTAATTTTTCATTTGGTCTTCAATGAGTCGGTCGGCTTTGGCTAAATGGTCATTGCTTTCCTGGTACTTGCTTAACATCCAGGCAACGTAACCATGCTCAAAATGGTATAACACCTTGTTTCGTCCGGATTGAGCCTTCTTATTGCCTTCCAGCGTTGCTTCGGCCTTTTCAAATCTGCCCTGCTGAACGTATTCCTGAAACTGAATGTTTTTTTTATAATAAGTTGCACAGGCTGTGAGAATAAGCAAGACTGATACAACTGCAAATTTTCCGAAATGCTTTTTAATGATGATCAATTGGTTATGAGCTTTTTTATTTTTTTGTCACCAATCCACACAATTTCATTGCTCTGAAGATCGGTAAGTTCAAGATTGATTTGATAGGTAACAGTTTTATCCCGGTTATACTCATCAACAATGGAATTAATGCTGCCCTGCATAATGAAATCAGCCCCCAGCTCCATACCCCATTGTTTGGTTGTTTGCTGCGATGCAAAATTTTGCTGATCGGCTCGTTCCTGGCGAAGCTCTTCCCTTTTATCCCCTGCCTGTACCAGCCTGGCAGATCCGTTTTTTATAATGGAACGTTCAATGTCCTTTATAAAAGTTTCAGCATCAATGTGTTCATGACTTTTGTTGCGGATAAGACCAACAATCAGAACAGGCCTCTGGTTGTTATGTTGTTGTTCGAACCTTGGCAACCATTTTTCATTCAAAACCTGGTTTGTCAATTCTTCAGCTACCACCCTTGAGTCGGTATCATTCCACCTGCCGCTCAAATCAATTTGTTCATCAGGAGAAACGCGTGTAACTTTTCTGTTGGAATAACAACCGGACATAAGTAAAACTGATAATGCAAAGGGGATTAATCTTTGTGCGTTCATGATTATCTTGGGTTAATTGTTTTTTTGGATATTTTCAATTTATATGCCAAAACTGAAGAAATTGTTACTTAATGGTCAAATTATTTTCGTAAGCAAACCTTACAATGGATGGTATGTTTTTTACATTTAATTTTTTTTCAATGTTTTTTCGGTGTGAATCAACAGTATGAAAACTAATAAACAATTTTTTGCTGATTTGTGAACAGGATAATCCTTTACAAAATAAATTCACAATTTCTCTTTCTCTTCTGGTCAGATTTGGAATGGTATTTTTGGGCGAAGAAGTTTTTTTGGATTTTTTGTCCTTGCCGGCTTCAATGATTTTTTGTTGTTTGTCGATCCTGAACCGGATGGCTTTTATTAGTTCTTCGTTGTTGAATGGTTTCATTATATAATCATCAGCTCCCAGCCGCATACCATTGCGAAAATCCTTTATTTCTGTTTTTGCTGTGAGAAATATAAAAGGAATAAGAGAGGTAGCATTGTTTTTTTGTAATTCACTAATTACTTCAAGGCCTCCTGCCTCCGGCATCATTACGTCACATACGATTAGATCCGGTTGCTTTTTTTGGGCAAGTTCAATTCCTCTTTTCCCGTTATTGGCCATGATGGTTTTAAATCCTTCCAGTTGCAGCAAATTATCCAGCGTATCCTGTAAGGCAATATCGTCTTCAATAATAAGAATTTGTTTCATAATGCAAGGTGTGTGTTAACAACAGTCCTGGTAGGGTATATTTACAGTTACCGTAGTACCTTTTTTATATGTGCTTTTTATTTTTACTTCTCCTTCGCACAGGTCAGTACAGTTTTTAACAATGCTTATACCAATTCCTGTTCCCTTCACACCATCGGAGTTTGAACCACGAAAAAATGGTTCCCAGATATTTTCCAGTTCTGCTTTTTTTATTCCGACACCGTGATCTCGAATATGAACCGTAATCCAATTGTCTTTCATCTTTTTAATTGAAAAAGTTACAGGTTTGTTCTTATCAGAAAATTTCAGTGCATTTGACAAAAGGTTGGTTGTAATATGCCTGAATAGCATTGAATCCATGAGAATTTTCCCAAAGGTATCGTTCAGTTTTGTTTGAATTCTCTCTGTGTTTCCGACAATGGAATTTAATTCATCAACAATTTGCGTGATTTCGTTTTCAAGGATAACTTCTGTTGGATTATATCGAAGGAGGCCTCTTGCATTTTTATCAAGCAATGAAATATTGTCAAGCATGTAATCCAACTGGTTGATAGAACTATAAATCAGACCGAATTTGCTGTTTTGTTGTTCAGTCGATAATTGTTTATGATATTTTTGCAAAACCTGCAGGTTTGATAAGATGACGGCTAACGGGGTTCGGAATTCATGCGATACTGTAGAAATAACACCGGATCGAAGTTGATTAAGACTTTTTTCTTTTTTAAGAGCTTTTAAAACTTCTGTTTCTGCCTTTTTCAATGTCGTAATGTCGCGTACCATTACAGCAATTTGATCAACATCTCCGAGCTCATTAAAGATGGGATACATGTAAATAACCATGTTTCTGTTTCTTATGTGTTCCTCAGCTTGCTGTATGCTTTTGGTTTTAAAAACAAGATCGGCAAGTTTTTGTCTTGGTTCACCTTTTTCAGTACCAAAGAGATCTACTGCATTTTGGTTCATCATTTCCTCCAGCCGCATATCACAATACTTCTGAGCAGCCTGGTTGGCTGTAATTAACCGCGATTTATGATTTATCAAAAAAATTAAATCTGAGGAAGCATTGATGATACCCCGAAATGTGACCTCGTTTTGCCGTAATTTTTCTGTCGTTGTTTTTCTTAAGGTAATGTCAAATATAATAATTTGCTGTCCGATGGAAATGCTTTGATGGTCGTAAACTGGTTGTACATTGCACCATAGCCAGGTTGGTTTGTTACTTTTTAAGGTTTTAATCTCAAAATCTGAAGTTTTTTTAATTTCTGAAAACGAAATACCTCCCGTTTTGGCGATCCGATGTAGTTCACCAATCTTTTTCCAATGAATCCCTTCCCACTTTTTGTTTTTAAGGTGAAGCCATTGAATGGCTGATTTATTCAGAACTTTAATATTTCCTTGATTATCAAGCATTATAAATGGGAAATTCAAACTATTAATCAAATTTTTATAAAGTGCTTCACTTTTTTTTAAATTGTTGTCTGCCTTTAATTTATCGGTTATGTTGGTTGAATTTACCAAAATTAAAGGTTCCTCACCCGGCATTTTAAGGGGTGTTTTGGTTGTTTGAAAATAAAAATGCTTTCCACTTGGCGTTGTAAATTTTTCCTCGTAGGTAACCGGCACTCCTTCTTGTACTACCTGACGTTCTGATTTATCATAGAAATTTATGTTATTATTGAGTGTAAAAAAATCGGAATTTAGTCGCTTGATTAGTTGTTCATGTTCAATTTCAAAATAATTGGCCAGGGTTTTGTTAGCCATTAAATACCTGCCTTCGGAATTTTTTACATAAATCAGGTTGGGATTCGAATCCAGAATGAACTGATTGAGTTTTTTTTCATTTCTTTGGACTTCCTCTGTCATTTTTAACTTTGTGATGTCACGAGCATAACCTAAAAAGCAAATTGGATTAAAATCTGCATTTTTAATTAAAGTCAGGTTGTTTTCAACCCAAAGGTAGTTCCCGTTTTTAATTTTTCTACGATAAACCAAAATTGCAGATGCCCGTTGAGCCCTGGTTTTAAATAATTTTTTCACTTCATCCAGTACCTGTTCAATATCATCAGGATGGATTTCCTCATTCGCGCTGGTTATGGTCTTTTTTTTAAATTCATCAACTGTATAACCGGTTAAATCCTTTATTTTCGGGCTTATATAGTCATATTCATTATTCTGGATATTATATCGGTAATATACATTTGGTAAATGTGTCAAATGCTCATCAAAATATTGTGCCTTTTTTTTAAGCTGAGCATTGGACTCTTCAAGTTGCTGTATTCTTTTTAATAATGCGTAAATATGTGTTTCTGTATCCGTTGTCCCGGAAACGCCCATGACAAATATTTTTTGTTAAAAATATGAATTAACCTTCATATTCACCAATGATGTGAGAATTATCCGTGTATATTCCAAAAAAAAGGCGGAAAAATCATTTCCGCCTTGCGTTTACTTTAGATTAGCAGCCAGATATTTAATTTGTTTATATGTTTCATCGCTTACCTTCATAAGCGGTAAGCGAAGGTTGTTTTTTGTTTTTCCAAGAATCTCCAGAAGCGCTTTGATTCCGGCCGGACTTCCTTCAGAAAATAACAAATCAATCATGTCCAGTAACCTGTAATGTTGATCACGGGCATTATCTAACTGGTTATTTAAGGCTAAATTTACAGCTTTTGAGAACTCTTTCGGGTATGCATTGGCAATTACAGAAATCACACCAGATCCTCCCAGAGCAATTAATGGTAAAGTAAGAGCATCGTCTCCTGATATGACTTTAAAATGCGGCGGTTTATCCTTTAGGATATGCATTACCTGAACCAAATCACCGGAAGCCTCCTTTACCGCAATAATATTGTCATAAGCATGTGCTAACTGCAATGTGGTTTCAGCAGAAATATTCACGCCGGTCCTTCCAGGAACATTATACAGAATAACCGGTACAGGACTTGAAGTAGCAATGGTTTTATAATGTTCGAAAATTCCTTCCTGAGAGGGTTTATTGTAATAAGGTGCTACCGACAAAATTGCGCTAATACCTGTAAAATCCGTACTTTTTATTTGATTAACAACTTGCTGTGTATTGTTTCCACCAATGCCGATAACAATGGGAACCTGGTTGTTCACCAAATCAATAACGTAACTAACAACAGCACTCTTTTCATCGGTGCTTAATGTCACCGATTCCCCGGTAGTACCCAAAACTACAAAGTAATTGATTCCTTCATCAATATGAAATTTTACAAGATCTTTTAAGGATTGAAAATCAATACTGCCATCATCCCTGAATGGGGTAATAATAGCCACACCTGTGCCGGTCAAGTCAACATTTACCATAAAATGAATTTATTTATTTTTTTGATTAAGAATACCAAGATAGTATACGATGTTTTCAATTAGAAATTTTATTGATGTATTGCCATTTGTGTTAATCATAAAATCCAGTAAATCTGAACTTGCTGAATATCCACCAACTTTAAACCTGGCAACAGATGATGAGCAAAGATATTGAATTGGTAAAGAATCATGAATATCTAAATTGATAAGAATGTCAAAATCTGTATTTACGAAGGCTTTAAAGAATTCATTTTGAGGTTTATACAGCCAACTAAGATTATCTTTGGTAATATAATTTATTGACTTTTCACTGGACATGTACGTTGGCAATATTTTATCATCCACATAACCAATTACATACAGTTTATGTCCTTCGTAGTTTAGTGTTTTTAGTAATTGCTTTATTTCCTGAAAGTCTTTCTGGGTGGTGTATCCAAATAATACGGCCAGATTTGATGCATTTTGTAAATTACAAACCTTTTTTTTGCGTTTGTTTTTTTCTGCCTGCTTTCGAATCATGGCAGAACCTATATTTTTACGTATGTCAGTAAACAAATTCACAATGCAATATTAAAAAAATTCTTTAACTTAAATGAAGTTTAACTTTTGAAAAAAAGTTTTACTGAATCTTAGTTGCTGTCGGAGACAGGAATAATTCTTGAATTACTCGGGTTAGAACAGATCCTTTTTAATGTTTTATCATTTGCAGATAATAAAGAATCTGGTGAATTAGAAAACTGAGTTGTATTTCATTATTGGATTTTTTATTCAGTTCTTCATTTTCATCATGGGCTTCACCATTTTCTGTTCGTTCCTTTCGAATTTCCTCATTAAGAATGTTTATGTTTTCAATTTCTTTGGATGTATCTATCATCATATCAACCGCAGAATGATCGTCAAACATCTTTCCAACCTTAAATTTTGCTCTGCTTTCCAGAATTATAAAATCCAGCGGAAGAAATTTCTCAAGGCTTAGGTTTATCAGGATATCAAATTCCTGATTGATGAATTCACTGATTTTCTCACCAACAGGACGATAATACCAGTTTAAATTTTTATGGGTGAAAAAATCAAATCCTTTACGAATTAAATAATGATCAATCAGGTTATCGCTATCGACAAAACCAAGTGCTGTAACCGATATATCTTTACTATGCAGTTCTTTCACCAGGCCTTTGATGATCTCATAATTAACCGTATGGGTTGCATTAAAAATGATCCCGATATTTTCAGCTTCTTTAATATTGGAGACATATACATGCCGTTTTTGTTTTTTAATTAGCGACCGGTACATGTATTCGCCCGAATGCTTTTTTATGGTATTTATTGTTTTCAATGAATGTCCATGGTTATTGTAATATAACAACAAAATATCGTGAATATTGTCAAAAAATTTATTCTGGTAATTCAAGTAAATGGAGAAACTCATCTTCGCTTAGGATACGAATATTGAACTTTTTAGCTTTTTCAAGTTTACTTGGCCCCATATTTTTTCCGCCAACGATAAAATCCGTTTTCGACGAAATTGATGATACATTTTTGCCACCGTGTGACTCAATCATTGCTTTTAGTTCATCTCTTGTGTATTTATCGAAAATACCGGATATAACAATTGATTTTCCTGACAGTTTCCGGGACAGGGTCTTTTCCGGATCTTCTTCAACTGCCATGGTAACTCCTGCTTTTTTGAGCTTATCAACAATGTGCAGGTTTTTATCATTTGAGAAAAACTCATTGACACTATCGGCAATGGTTTCTCCTACATCTTCAATAGCAACCAGGTTATCCTTGGTTGACATGGCAATGTTATCGATGGTTTTAAGATTTCCGGCCAGGGTTTTGGCAACCGTTTCACCAACAAATCTGATTCCCAGCGCATATAATAACCGATGGAATGGTAGATGTTTCGATTTATCAATGGATGAAATTATGTTTTCAGCGGATTTTTCAGCAAATCGTTCCAGGGTTAACACATCTTCTTTTTTTAAATAATACAAATCTCCATAATCCTGGATCATATTGTGTTTGTAAAGTTGATCAATGGTTGCTGAGGCAATGTTAATGTCCATTGCCCTTCGACTGACAAAATGCTCAATTTTACCTTTGATTTGTGGTGGGCAACCAGTTTCATTTGGACAAAAATGCTTGGCTTCCCCGGTTTTACGGATCAGTGTTGTGCCGCACGCCGGACATGAATCAATGTATTCAATTTGTTTTGAACCGGATTCCCGGCTGTCTTTATCGACACCAACTACTTTGGGAATAATTTCACCACCTTTCTCAACATATACGTAGTCGTTTATTCTGATATCATGTAGGGCAATCTGATCTGCGTTGTGTAAAGATGCTCTTTTTACGGTGGTACCGGCCAATAATACTGGTTCAAGATTGGCAACCGGGGTTATGGCACCGGTTCTTCCTACCTGATAATCAATGGACAGTAGCCTGGTTTTGGCCTGTTCAGCTTTAAACTTAAAAGCGATAGCCCATCGGGGTGATTTTGCTGTAAAACCCAATTGACGCTGGAGATGCAGAGAATCAACTTTAATAACGATACCATCAATTTCAAAAGGAAGATCCTTACGTTTTTTATCCCAGGTATGTATAAAATCCAATACCTGTTGAATATTTTTACATAAAGTTAAATCTCCTGGAACTTTGAATCCCCATTTCCTGGCTATTTGAAGGTTTTTGTAATGACTGTCTGATGGTAATCCTTGACCCAACATGTAATATAAATAGCAGTCAAGTGGTCGTTTGGCTACAATTGATGCGTTTTGAATTTTCAATGTTCCTGATGTTGAGTTTCTGGGATTTGCAAAAGGTGGTTCACCTTTTCGAATCCGTTCTTCATTTAGTTTCTTGAATCCTTCCAGTGTCATGAACACTTCACCCCGGATCTCAAATACTTCGGGATACTGGTTGTTTTTTAGCTTGAGAGGAATGCTTCGGATAGTTTTAATATTGCTGGTTATATCATCTCCGCGTACACCGTCTCCACGAGTGAGTGCCTGTGTTAGAATACCATTTCTGTAGGTAAGACTTACGGATGCTCCGTCATATTTTAGTTCACAAACGTACTGGAAGTATTCACCTATGGTTTTCTTAAGTCGCTTATCAAAATCCAGAACTTCTTCTTCCGAATAGGTATTACCCAAAGAAAGCATTGGATATTTATGCTCTTTTTGTTCAAATTCTACATTAAGATCACTACCAACACGTTGCGATGGAGAATTGGGATCAGCAAATTCAGGATATTCATTTTCCAGCTTTACCAGTTCATTGAGCAGATTATCGTACTCAAAATCAGAAATGATTGGTTGTGATAAAACATAATACTTATAATTATGGTTGTCAATGGTTTCACGCAATTCATCAATGCGTTTCTTTATAGCTGCTTTTTCCTGCATTGGTCTGGGTTTTATTTAATAATCAATGGTATTAATTTTATTGAATTCATCTGATTTTACAAATGTAGACCAATTTTCGTTTGGTTATATGCCAACAAATGTTAGAATAGCTCATTTTACCTTTGTATCCCTGATATAAGCCGCTTTATGAATCATTACTGTATTTTCAAAACCTGTAAAACTGTAGAATATTCACTATCTTCGATGATGTGAAACGCGAAGAACAAAAGGTTCACTTGTTTTTAATACGGACTGTATGGGGATTAAAAAAGCAACAGACATAATAACGAAGGATAACGTTTTATATGGTGAACTGGAAGGACTGCTTGCGGCTTGCAATGAACATCTAAAACCTGGCTCCAGAGATAAAATTGAAACACTCCTTGAACTACTTATCAACAGTCTCGAAGATACATCTTCCGGTGATTTAGAGAAACAGTTGAAACATGCCATTCATACAGGAAAGGTATGCGTTGAAGAAGTCGGGCTTGGAGTAACCTCGGTAATCGGAGCTGTTTGTTATGAACTCTGTTTGTCAAATAAAATATCTCTGGATACAATTCAGAGTGTTATGCCCGAACAGGTGTTTTCCATTGTCTCCGGATTACTCAGAATTACTGATTTTGGGACCAACACATCAAAATCACAGGCTGAAAATTTCAGAAAGTTATTGCTTAGTCTTGCCGTTGATGTAAGGGTTATTCTCATTAAGTTGGCCGAAGTGTTGGTGTCAATGCGCAATGTCAAGCATTATCCACGAAATGAGCAGGTAAAAATTGCTCACCAAGCATATTTCTTATACATTCCTCTGGGGCACCGGTTGGGATTATATAAGGTAAAATCCGAAATGGAAGATATTGCCTTGAAAATAACTGAATTCGATACTTATAAAGACATTGCAAATAAGCTCCGGCAAACGGCTGTGGCAAGAAACCAATTTATACATGAATTCATCAAACCCATTGAGGAAAAACTTTCCGGAGAAGGGTTTGCATTTGAAATTAAAGGACGACCAAAAACCATTTTCTCGATTTACCAGAAAATGAAAAAGAACAATGTTTCCTTTGATGAGGTGTATGATAAGTTTGCCATCCGAATTATTCTTGAGAGCCATGAAAAAAATGAAAAAGCAGATTGTTGGCGGGTTTATTCTATTGTAACAGATACGTATCAACCCAACCCGTTGCGATTGCGGGATTGGATTTCAGTACCCAAATCAAATGGTTATGAGTCATTACATACAACTGTTGTAGTTCCGGGCGGACAGTGGGTAGAGGTACAAATCCGCACCCGGCGCATGGACGATATTGCCGAAAAAGGTTTTGCCGCGCATTGGAAATACAAAGGTGGAAATACAGAGTCAGGCCTTGACGAGTGGCTTACCAGGGTGCGCGGAATACTTGAGAATCCGGAACCGGATGCTGAAAAATTCATTGATGATTTTAAGCTCAGTTTATACAATAAGGAAATTTTTGTGTTTACACCAAAAGGAGATTTGAAAAAATTTCCGAAAGGTGCAACAGTGCTCGATTTTGCTTTTGACATCCATACAGACATTGGTACATCTTGCGCCGGTGCTCAAATTAATGGTAAAAATGTACCCATCCGATATGAATTGCAAAACGGCGACAAGGTAGAAATACTCACTTCAAAAATTCAGAAACCAAAATTGGACTGGCTCAATTTTGTTGTAACATCAAAAGCCAAATCCAAGATAAAGCAAACCCTGAATGAGAAAAAACTTAAAGATGCAGAAATTGGAAAAGATCTTATCAAGCGACGATTTAAGAATTGGAAAATAAATTACAGTGACATTAATATTAATCACATACTTAAGCATTTTAAGTTAAAGAATTCTCAGGATTTTTACGCGATGATTGCCAATGAAAAACTGGACATTGCAGAAGTAAAAGATGTTTTAACTGATTCGACAGATCAGACGACTGAAAAAATTGACCAGGAGCACTCAAATCCATCATTATCTTTTGACAGCGTTGATCCGGGTGACGACTACCTCATCATTGATGAAAAATTAATGAATATTGACTACAAGCTGGCAAAATGCTGCAGCCCGATCTACGGCGATGAAATATTTGGCTTTGTAACGGTCGGCGAAGGTATTAAAATACACCGTATCAATTGTCCGAATGCTACCCAATTGTTAACACGCTATGATTATCGTATTGTGAAAGCAAAATGGAAAGATTCAGATGTTGTGAAATTATTTGCAGCAGAAATATTCATCAATGGAATTGATGAATTTGGGTTGTTAAACAAAATTTCAGATGTAGTAACCAACGAAATGAAAATGACCCTTCGTTCCATCAATATTGATACCACGGACGGAATGTTTGCAGGTACCTTAAAAGTAATGGTAAAAGACAAAAGCCAGTTGGACGGTTTATTGCGAAAACTAAACCAAATCCCTGATATTTTGAAAACCATGAGGGTAGATAATTACCAGTAATTTGCTATTTTTGTATGGTTTCAAAAGTTAAACTTCCCCGAAACAAGTTTGGGGCGGGCTATCTAATTCGGGGGTACTACTGCGAGTTTAGTGGAAAGAACTGAGTATGAATAAAGAAATTAATTGCTTAAAAGTGGCAGTAGAAGGAAGTAATAGCAATCTCGTGATTTGCGAAACTGCCACTTACCTGTTTTTTTAGTTTAATCCATGTTCTTTTCTTCCACTAAAATGGTAGTAGAACCAATTCGGGATTAACCTGCATTGCATTTATTACAAACAAAATTTATGAACAATGCTGGTTAGATGAGTGATAATAAAAATTTTTAGTATTGTATTTTGGTAAAAAATATTAAATCTATGACAAAATATATAAGCATATTCCTTTTTTTGATTGTGGGGTTTACTGGTTATTCACAGGAAAATGAATTGAAATCGTATGTGGAAGATTCAACCAGAGTTTCCCCAGGCCCAATCGAACAACAAAAGAATGTTCAATTTACTGTTTCAACAGGGATGAATTTTTCTACTTTTGGAAAAGGAGCGGGTGCAACGGGTACATTTTTTTACCCCCAGGCAACAATGAATATTGGAGATAAACTGAATTTCGATATTGGAACATATTTTTTAAGAAACAGTTTTACAGGAATGGATGCAGAATCACCCTATTCATTAGGATATGCTGAAGGTTTTCAAAGTACGTCAGGTTTTGTAAATGCAACAGCAACCTACAACCTGTCTGAGAAGATGAACATTACCGGCTTCATGATGAAAGGCTTTGGCAATAACAATCAGTTGATTGAAAATTACTACAATAACCTGTCAATGATGGGAATCGGCATCGACTATGAAATACTTCCAAACCTGAGTATCGGTGCGCAATTCAATTATTATAATACACCCGGCCGCTATTCTCCATATGCTCCGTCTTTCTATTCACCAATGGTTCCGGGCATTTATCAGGTGCCATGGTAATAAAAAAACCATCATAATTTTTCTATGATGGCAGATTTTCAAATGATGAGATGTACTTATGATCAGAAACTGTCAGTTTCAGCGTATTCAATAAACTTAAAAGGAGCTTTAATAATGGTAGCATAATGTTCTCCGGTTTCTAATCCATCCAAATCCCCTTCTTCATAATACCAGTTTATCTCAATATCCTTTATGGTAGGATTTTCAGTAACTATTTTTAATAACGAAAGCAATTGCTTGGAGGATGCTGTATTTAAATATTCCAGTTTTACATTGAAAATTACTTTTTCAGTGCTCAACTGTTTGGTCCAATCAAATAGAGGGGTATAAAACTTGACCGAATCTTCGGGTAAGGAACGTCCTTCCATATTTAGTTCACCATTGTTTTTGAAATTTACAAACGGAGTATTGTTTGTTCCCTCAATAATTAGATTTTCCATCAAGTGTATATTTAAAGTTAATGATTCACTGAAATTACGATTTATTTACATATATGTTCGGTTGTTTTTGATAATTGGTTTTTTTTTGTTGATAAAGTTTATAACCGATATAAATAGCATTTCATATCTTTAAAACCATCATTTAAAAATAAACGTATACGACTGTAAATACAAACAGATACCGTTATAAATGAGAATTTTCCTGTCGTTTTGTTTTCTTATTCTGGTTTTTGGGAATGTTTTTTCCGTTGGCGATACAATATATTACAATGATCATTGGAATAAATGCTCCCGCGATGCTGCTGCCTATTATCGAATTGTTGAATTAACCACAGGTTCCAACCATCCTTTTCTAATCAGGGATTTTTACGTAAACGATACACTCCAAATGATAGGCTTCTTTAGTTCTCTTGAACCTGAAACAAAGCAGGGAGAATTCAAATATTTCCATGAGAATGGAAGATTGAGTCAGGTGAGTACATATATTGACGGGAAGATGAACGGTTTCATCGCGTGGTATTACGAAAACGGGAACCTGAGGGAAACAGGAATTTATAAGAATGGGATTGCCTTTGGGGAGAATATAACCTATTACGATAATGGATCCATGAAAGCGAAAGGGCCAAATGTATCTGATAAAAAGGAAGGATTATGGGTCTACTGGTACAAAAATGGAAATATAAAGGCAAAGGGACCCTATAAAAATGATAGTAAAACAGGCCACTGGAAATACTGGCACGAAAACAATCAGTTAAAATGCGTTGGCAAACATAAAAAGGGTTTGGCAACCGGTAAATGGACTTATTGGCATGATAACGGTCTGAAACAATCCCAGGGGCGTTTTAAAGCAGGTTTACTTGCTGGAAAATGGATATATTGGTACGAATCAGGAGTAATTAACATGGTAGGCTTGTATAAAAAAGGAGAGCTGACAGGCAATTGGTTGTATTTTGACGAAGAAGGAAGAATGATAGCACAGCAAAACATGAAGGATAAAAACTTTATCGTTACACACAAACCCGAAATGTTTGATACAACGATAAACATTCTGGCCAACTGGAAAATCGGTGACAAAAGAAACATTGAAATTATTCAGCAGAACAAAACATATTCCGGGGATTCAGTTATCAAAGAAGAAACCACATATTATGATGTTGAAGTTCAAATAACCGGAAAAATAAACCAGGGTTATCAGGCCGAATGGAGGTACGTTAGTCTGTATTCAAAAAATGAATTGATGGTATCTACATTAATCAACCAAAAGGATATTGATATTGTGCGGGGAATATTTACCAACTTGATTTTCCGGTTTGAACTTGATGGATCCGGAAGCTTTAGTAAAATCATCAATAAAAATAATATAAGGCAGCAATTGCATGCTTCAGCCGACAGCATTTTTAAACATCAATTAAACACTGGCCAATTAAATTTATACAGTTATAATTACAAAGAGCTGGAACAAAAATTCAATTCAATGAAATATAAACTGTTTACAGACGATTTTATTGAAAATGAATTAACCAGGGAAATAAAACTTTTCTTTGATCAAAATGGAAAGACATATCAAACAGGGCAAAAAATAAGGATGATGTCACTTGTTGATTTTCTCGGAGTGAAATCACCAAGTAAAAAGTTTATTGAGCCCTTATCTATTGATAAGTCTAATAATTTATTAACAATGGAGCTGAAGAAGTCTGTCAGTCCAATGAATCAGTATCCTGGTAATTTTGATAATAACCAGACCGTATCATTTAAAGTTGAAGAAACAAATAACTTTACTATCAATTATCACACAGGCTGGATTAAATCAATTTTTCGGAAGAATGTACTTGAAGTAGGAGAATTGAAAACCATTCAAACCTTGGAAATCAGGTAAATAAATCATTTTTTACAAGTTAAATCGTTTATCTTCCTATTTAGATTTAAAAAAAATTGAAACTCTACTTGTGTTGTAAAACATAAGTCTATGTAGAAATTAGATTTTAATTTCTATTTTAGAAACCGAAAAGTTATTTGTCAAAATTTTAACAAAGTAAATCTTCATTACATGAGCACATTGCCAACCGGAGAGAAAAAATGTAACTGCCAGGACTCATTCGAAGAAGATCATCTCTATGCACAACTCGATGAAATCATCGATTCCTATGAAGGAAAACCCGGTGCCCTGATTCCTATCTTGCAACAAACTCAAAACATGTTTGGTTACCTTCCTGAAGGTGCACTCAGAAAAATTAGTACCAGATTAAACAAACCATACAGTGAAGTTGCAGGTGTGGTTGGTTTCTATTCCTATTTTTCAACTGTTCCTAAAGGAAAATATACGATACGTGTTTGTATGGGAACTGCCTGCTATGTAAGAGGCGGAAAGGATCTTCTAAAAGCCTTGTCAGATGAACTTGAAATTAATGTCGGAGAAACTACCGAAGACAGAAAGTATTCACTTGAAATAGGTAGATGCTTTGGAGCCTGTGGGTTAGCTCCTGTTATCATGATCAATGATGATGTTTTTCAAAGGGTAAAACCCTCAACCATTCCTCAGATACTAAAAGCTTGTGAATAACAAAACCTTACCACTATTATTTAACCATTATTATCATTAATCATTAAGGGTAGATATGCAAAAGATTAGCTCGAAAGAGGTGCTTGATGGGATTCGCACAGAAAAAAAGAATGCCACACAAGAATCCGTCAAAGATAAAATTCTTGTATGCACGGGCGGTGGATGTATTGCCTCGGGATCCCTCAAAATCAAAGAACGATTTGAGACCGAACTCAAAGAGAAAAACCTGGATCAGGCATTTAAAGTGATTGGTACCGGGTGTCTTGGTCCTTGTTCCAAAGGGCCTGTTGTTATTACAGCCAAAGAACGTGTGTTTTATCAGGATCTTAAGCCCGATGATGTCAGTGAAATCATTGACAAACATTTAGTGAAAGGAAAGGTGGTAGAATCGCTGGTATATAAAAACGACACTGACCAAAAACCCATGCCGGTTGCCAATGACATTGGATTTTTCAATCGACAGACTAAAATAGTATTGCGCAATTGTGGAGAAATTGATCCTAACAGCCTTGAGGATTACATTGCACGCGATGGTTACCAGGCACTGGCAAATGTTGTTACTCAAATGTCGCCTGAATCTGTTATTGAAGAAATGGAAAAATCAGGTTTGCGTGGTCGTGGCGGTGCCGGGTTTCCAACATTCTTCAAATGGAAACTTGCACGCCAGAATAAATCCGATCAAAAATATATCTTATGCAATGCTGATGAAGGCGACCCAGGTGCATATATGGATAGAAGTATACTGGAAGGTGATCCTCACAGCATCATCGAAGGTATGACCATTGGTGCTTATGCCATAGGGGCAAGTCAGGGCTACATTTATGTACGTGCTGAATATCCCCTGGCTGTGGAACGATTGCAATATGCTATTCAGCAGGCGAATGAAGTAAATTTATTGGGAAACAATATTTTTGGAACTGATTTTTCATTTAACCTTGAAATTCGGATGGGGTCGGGTGCTTTTGTATGTGGAGAGGAAACCGCATTGATTGCTTCCATTGAAGGAAAACGAGGTGAACCACGACCAAGGCCACCCTTTCCTGCACAATCAGGATTGTGGGATAAGCCAACTGTATTAAACAATGTGGAAACGTATGCAAATGTTTCTTCCATTTTACTGTTCGGAGGTGATTGGTTTGCATCCCATGGCACCGAAAAAAGCAAGGGAACAAAAATATTTGCATTAGCCGGGGCTATAAATAATTCAGGTTTATTTGAAGTACCTATTGGTACAAACCTGGGTGATTTGGTGTATGATATCGGCGGCGGCACCAGCAGTGGAAAGCCTTTTAAAGCTGCACAAATTGGCGGGCCATCCGGCGGATGCATCCCCAAACAGCATCTGAATGTAAAACTGGATTATGAATCATTGAATGAACTGGGTGCCATTATGGGCTCCGGTGGCCTGATTGTTATGGATGAGGATTCATGCATGGTAGATGTGGCCAAATTTTTTCTTGATTTTGTTCAGGAAGAATCATGCGGAAAATGTACACCATGCAGAGTAGGTACCAAACGAATGTATGAGATCCTTGACAGGATAACTTCAGGTGAAGGTGAAGAGGGAGATGTCGAAAAATTGATTGAACTCGGAAATTATATAAAGAAAACAGCACTTTGTGGTCTGGGTCAGTCTGCACCCAACCCGGTATTGTCAACAATCCGTTATTTCAGGCACGAATACGATGCCCATATTAACGAAAAGAAATGTCATGCCGGTACCTGCCCTGATTTGGTAAGAGCTCCCTGTCAAAGCGGTTGCCCGGCGGGAGTGGATGTTCCGGGATTTGTATCATTAACCGGCGAAAAAAGGTATGCCGAAGCATTGCAGTTACACAGAGAACGAAATCCCTTTGCCGCGGTATGTGCAAGGGTTTGCTTTCATACATGCGAAGATAAGTGTCGCAGGGAATCCATTGATGATCCGGTTTCTATAAGAGCTATCAAACGTTTTATGGTTGACCAGGAAATTACAATCCAGGTTCCTGAAGTAAGAGAAAACGAGGCCAATGCAGCGAAAAAGATAGGTATCATCGGAGCCGGACCTGCAGGTCTTTCATGTGCCTATTTCCTTGCAAGACTCGGATACAGGCCAACCGTTTTTGAATCAGAACTCAGACCCGGAGGAATGCTTGTGCAAACCATTCCGGCTTATCGGTTACCAAGAGAGATCCTGGCTCGTGAAATCCGAATGATTGAAGGCATGGGTGTAAATATAATCACAGGAAGAAAACTTGGGAAGGACTTTACGATTTCGGAACTGAAAGAAGCCGGTTATGAAGCCCTGTTTCTGGGAGTTGGAACTCCGCAGGGTGTGAAGCCTAACATACCGGGAATTGACAGCGAAGGTGTTGGCGATGCTCTTCAGTTCTTACAAACATACAACATGCGCGGTTCGGTTCCTGTTGAAAAGGAAATCATTATTGTTGGAGGAGGAAATGCAGCCATTGATGCAGCAAGAACAGCCATTCGACTTGGCGCCGAAAAGGTTCATGTGGTTTATCGACGAACACAGGAGGAAATGCCGGCATATGCCGAAGAAATTGAGGCAGCGGTTGAAGAAGGTGTTTTGCTTCATACCTTAACAAATCCGGTGAGTATATTAAATGAAAATGGCAAGGTATCCGGAGTTGAATGCAGTGTAATGAAACTGGGGGCTTTTGATAAAAGCGGTAGGAGACGTCCGGAACAGGATGAAGAAAAATTTGTAATCAAAGCACAACAATTGATCATGGCTACAGGGCAGACCCTGGAATGTGAGCCATTGCTGGATGGTATGCAACTCGTAACCATCGGGAATCAACAAATCAAAGTAAATCCAATTACAGGTCAGACCTCCGTGCCATGGATATTCAGTGGTGGCGATGCAGCAACCGGCCCATCATCGGTTATTGAAGCAGTTGGAGGTGGTGAACGTGCTGCCGTTGGAATAGATATGTACCTTACAGGTGAAAATCATGCATTCTGGCGTCAGGAACACAAGGTGGATACCTTATTTAACCCGGATGATGAACCGGTAAAATTTCCACGAAAGAATCTTACCATGCTTGAAGTTGAACGAAGAAAAACCAATTTTGATGAAGTGGAACAGGTTTGGGTGGAAAGCGAAGCAGTTCGCCAGGCTCAACGATGTTTGCGATGCGATTACGGAAAATGTTAAATAGTTCAAAAGAAAAGAAATGATACCAATTACTATAAATAATATTCCGATGGAAGTACCGGAAGGCACGACCATCCTTGATGCAGCAATGAAAGCCGGTATTAAAATTCCTACCCTCTGTCATCTGGAAAATCATCCTGCAAAGGGGGCCTGCCGTGCTTGTGTAGTTGAAGTTGAAGGAGCAAAATCACTTGTTGCATCTTGTGCAGCTCCTGTTTATGAAGGAATAAAAATTTTTACAAATACCAAAGAGGTACGTGAAGCAAGAAAATTTGTGGTTGAATTGCTTCTCTCAGAACATGCCGGTGATTGTAAAACATGTGATAGAAATGATGATTGCGAGTTGCAAACGCTTGCACGCGAACTCGGGATCAAAGATATTCGATTTGAAGGTGTTCATAATGAAACATACATTGATGAAACTACACCCGCGTTGGTTCGCGATGCCGGTAAATGCATCAAATGCCGCCGATGTGTAACCATTTGTAATGAGGTGCAGGGTGTAGGTTCGTTATTTGCACAGGGAAGAGGATTTGAATCTACCGTTGGTCCTGCTTTTCAGCAAAACCTGGATGAAGTTGCCTGTGTTCAGTGCGGACAGTGTAGTGCAGTTTGTCCTGTTGGAGCGATTACAGAAAAAGAACATATTAATGAGGTTTGGGAGGCCATTGATGATCCTGAAAAATTTGTTGTTGTGCAAACAGCACCTGCTATACGCGCAGCCCTGGGCGAATGCTTTGGTTACGAGCCCGGAACACTGGTGACAGGTAAAATGGTTACTGCACTCCGGCAACTTGGGTTTGACAAGGTTTTTGATACAAATTTTACTGCTGATTTAACCATCCTGGAGGAAGGAACTGAATTGTTAACCCGGTTGAAGAATGCAATTGCAAACAAGGAAAAGGTAGCTTTACCAATGTTTACAAGTTGCTCACCCGGTTGGGTCAAATATGCCGAATATTTTTATCCGCAAATCCTTGATAATATTTCCACTTGTAAGTCCCCACAACAAATGTTTGGATCTGTTGCAAAAACTTACTATGCAAAGAAAATAAATAAAAATCCTGAAGATATTGTTGTTGTTTCGGTGATGCCTTGTACAGCGAAAAAATTTGAAGCACAAAGGCCGGAAATGAATTCAAGTGGAGTTCAGGATGTTGATTATGTATTGACAACCAGGGAATTGGGCAAAATGATTGGGCAGGCAGGTATTGGCTTTAAGGAATTAAAGGATGATACCATGGACGCTCCACTCGGATTATCCAGTGGTGCAGCCGATATTTTTGCCAATACCGGTGGGGTGATGGAAGCCGCCGTACGCACCGTTTATGAAATTATTTCGGGAAGAGAATTACCTTTGGAAAATCTTCACCTTGTGCCTGTCATGGGACTTGAAGGAGTGAAGAAAGCAACACTGAAACTAACCGATTTAAAAGAAGACTGGAAATTTCTGGAAGGTGTAGAACTAAAAGTGGGGGTTGCCCATGGCTTGAGTAATGCTAAAAAAATCATTGAAGCTATGAGAGCAGGAGAAGAGTTCCATTTCATTGAAATTATGACCTGCCCGGGAGGTTGCATTGGTGGTGGAGGTCAACCACGGTTTACCACGGATGAAATACGCAAGAAAAGAATAGAAGCAATTTATAAAGAGGATGAGGGTAAACAATTGCGAAAATCTCACGAAAATCAAAGCATTACCCAGATTTACGAAGAATTTTTGAAAGAGCCTCTTGGACATAAATCTCATGAACTACTGCATACACACTATACATCCCGGCTTAACTAACTACTGGCCGTAAATCCCGAAAAACCTTTGTCGGAACACACCTGACAAAGGTTTTTTTTATCAGAATTTCCCGGGAAAGGTTCGCTTATCTCAATCCTGTTTCCTCATATAGTTTTTTTAATAGTTTAGAGCCTCTGTTTTGAAAACCGGTTGAATTTCTTGGTAATTGATCTTCAATTACAGTGATTAATTCAGGTTTTATGTCCGGTTCCTTTTCTGAAATGTTATAAATGATCTGCATGGCATGAACTTTTACTGCCACCGGCATATCATTTTCCATGTATTCAAAACAGATATTCAGTAATTCACCCATTTTTAGTTCAGGTATATTTGACTGAGCCAGTATCTTTAACAATGAACGTTTGATACCGGTATGAGGTGCGTAAGGAATATATTCTATCATATCTGAAAGATAGGGGTGAACCAGGTATGGCCAACGATCAAAACAAGTGGATACAACCCACGAGGCCCTGTGTGGTGTAGGAGGTTCTCCGGTAAACATGATATTCCAGACCTTCCTGAATTTATCTTCGCAACCATTGATTGTTGATGTAATGAAATCCGTATTACGCTTTGAAATTTCAACAGCAAGTTGCGATTCAAAATCCATTGAATTATTTTCTTCAGGTTTACTTAGGCAAAGATATTAAATTGCTTGTGCCGAAAAATTTATATTTTTACGGTTTTTAAAAATATCAATGTAAGCCATTAAATGTGAATTTATATATAAATTGAGTTATAAAGTTTTATTAAAGCCAAAAAATAGTGAAAACAAAAGCAGTAAGAATTTACGGGAAAGACGATTTAAGACTGGAAGAATTTGAACTTCCTGAATTAAAAGATGATGAAATCCTCGCGCATGTTGTATCTGACAGTATTTGCATGTCTTCATATAAAGCAACCAAACAGGGAGCTGATCATAAACGTATACCGGATGATATCCATGTAAATCCCACAATGATCGGACATGAGTTTAGCGGAAATATAGTTAAAGTAGGAAGCAAATGGAAAGAAAAATACATCGAAGGGGATAAGTTTTCTATTCAACCTGCGTTGAATTATAAAGGTAGTCTGGATGCCCCCGGATATTCATACCACTATGTAGGAGGGGACGCCACGTATATTATTATCCCGAATGAGGTGATGGAAATGAATTGCTTGTTATCCTATTCCGGAAAGGGATTTTTTCCGGCATCGCTTTCCGAGCCAATGTCTTGTATTGTGGGTGCCTTTCATGCCAGCTATCATACAACGCCAGGCAGTTATGTGCATGAAATGGGAATTAAGGAAGGTGGAGCAATGGCTATACTTGCCGGGGTCGGGCCCATGGGGTTGGGAGCAATTGATTATGCTATGCATTGTGACAGGCGTCCCTCATTGCTGGTGGTTACCGACATTGATGATGAAAGACTAAAAAGGGCTGCCGACCTGTTTTCAAAAAGCGAAGCCAAAAAGCAGGGAATTCAACTGGAATATGTAAATACAAAAACCTGTGAAAATTGCGAAGACTATTTGCGTTCACTCACAGGGAAAAACGGTTTTGACGATGTTTTTGTGTTTGCACCTGTTAAACAGGTGGTTGAACAGGCAGACCGTCTGTTGGCAAGAGACGGTTGCTTAAACTTTTTTGCAGGACCAACGGATCCTAATTTTAGTGCGAATTTCAATTTCTACAATGTTCATTATGAATCAACACACATGGTTGGTACCAGTGGGGGTAATACTGATGACATGATAGAATCTCTGGATCTAATGTCCCGTGGAAAAATAAATCCGGCAACCATGATTACCCATATTGGAGGATTGGATGCAGTGATTGACACTACGAAAAATCTACCCAACATTCCGGGTGGAAAGAAACTAATATATACAAATATTCAATTACCGCTTACTGGTCTTGACGAATTTAAAGCGAAAGGAAAAACCAATGAAATTTTTAATACCCTGGATGAAATAACGAAAAGAAATAATGGTTTATGGAGTGTTGAAGCTGAAGAATATTTGTTGGAGAATGCAAACACAATTTAAACTGCTGTATCAGCGCCTCACCTGCATCAGTTTTTTATATTTGCTTTGCTTTCCCTTGATGGGATATTCCCAGGAAAATCCGGAAGATTTTCCATTGGACGAAACAAACCTGGACACATATTACTTACAATAACAATACGTTTAAAATTGATTTTGAATTTTTGGATATTTCAGCACATGGGCTCTCGAGTTATTCAAACTTTCATATTACCGATAATTTGGGTTTGTTTTTTCGTTTTGATCAAATCTGGTATGATGGCTTCGTTGTGGAGGAAATTGAACTGCTCCTTGATGATAATCGCCTGATATTATCCGGACTGCAATACCAGCTTTTTGATAATCTGCGTGTTGCTGCTGCTTACAAAAGAATGGATTATATCTCATACCATGTTAGCAATGTAATTCAGTTAAGTGTTGAATACCGGACACCATGATGTTGATTAAATTATTTAAAAATTCCAGATAAAATCATTGTGATCGCGTTTTTGTACATTATTTATATAATTTGAATATGCTTTGGCTGATACTTGCTTTATTATCTGCTTTTTGTCTTGGAATTTACGATATTTTTAAAAAGTGGTCGTTAAGGAAAAATCCGGTGATGCCTGTTTTGTTGATAGCCACGCTTACGGGTGCTCTGATCTTTTTACCTTTCATTGTTGGGTCAGCATCAGGAGCGATTGCCGCAACTGACTTTTTTTATGTACCTGCTTATCCACTGAAAGTGCATGGTTTATTCTTTTTAAAATCAATAATCGTTGGGAGTTCATGGATTTTGGCATACTACGCTTTAAAGCACCTGCCCATTACAATAGTCACACCCGTGAGATCAACAGCTCCTGTATGGGTGCTGATTGGCGCTATTATACTTTTTCATGAACAACTAAATCCGGTACAATGGCTGGGATTGATGGTCACATTTGTATTTTTTTATGCATTTTCACTTGCTGGAAAGAAAGAAGGCATCGTTTTCCAAAAAAACAAATGGATTCTTTTTATTGTACTGGCAACTCTGATTGGTTCAGCAAGTAGTTTATTTGATAAATGGTTGTTGATGCGTTATGATCGACTGGCTGTACAGGCGTGGTTCTCGGTTTATCTGGTGGTATTCATGCTTCCTTCCGTTTATTTCATTTGGTACCCGAAAAGAAAATTGCAACCTCTTGTATGGACCTGGGCCATTCCATTTATTGGTATAACCTTAACCATTGCCGATTTTCTTTATTTTTATGCTTTGCAACTGGACGATTCACTCATTTCAATTATCAGTACCATCCGGCGAAGTTCAGTAATATATTCTTTTTTTATCGGGGCATATGTATTCAAAGAACAGAACATTACCCGAAAAGCATTATTACTGATTGGTATTCTGGCAGGAATAATATTAATAATGAGCGGTAGTTAAATTTTGTTACTCTTGAAGGTTTCTACAAACTCTGGAGAAATGTAATTATCGTAACTCATGCAAACCTGGGATGCAAATTCCACTCCATTTTTAACAATTCTTTCCCATTCTTCTACTTTCAAATACGACAAATCCTTGTATTTTATATTGTACTCCATAAGTGAATAAATGATACCTGCATTAAAATTGTCACCTGCTCCAATGGTGCTTATCGGATTGATTTTTTTAACCGGAAATTGTTTTGCAAGCTTTGGAGTATGAAGAAATACACCTTTTATGTTTGCCGTGTATAATAAGACAGGTGTTTTCTCATGCAGAATATCATAAGTTTCTTTCGAATTACCTGTTCCGAAAATAAGAGTGAAATCTTCATTCGAGCCCCTGATAATCCTGGCCAATCCGATGTTCTCTTCAATCATCGGTTTTAACCATTTTAAATCGTGAAGATGTGGTTTGCGGAAATTTGGATCATAAATAACAATGGCTTTGTTTTTCTTTGCTTCCTTAATAAATTCAAGTAGTTTTCTGCGAACTTCAACAGTTATGGCATAAAATGAGCCGAACAGTACAATGTCATCCTGTTTAATTTTCGGAAATTTAATGTTCAACCGGTTATCCGGGTATATTTTGTAAAAATCATAACTGGCATCATTGTTTTCGTTCAAAAAGGCCAGGGCGAGGGCTGACTTGCCGTCAATGTAACGGTATACATAATCCGTGAGTACATTGTTATCATTAAGAAAATGTTCAATATAATTACCAACTTCATCAAGTCCGTACTCCGAAAGAAATTGAACATTATGACCTAATCTGCCAAGCGTTACGGCTGTATTCAGACAGGCACCGCCAGCTTTTGCAGTGAAGGGTTCATGGTTTCGGAAAAGAATATCAAGAACAGTTTCACCTATGGTATAAATATTTCTCACCTGTATTATTTTACTAAATTTGAAATGGTTTTAAATTCAGTGGCTGTTGCTGTCTGGCACAACTCAAAAAGAATTGATTCATATGTTGATATCATGGCGCCTTCCTGTTTCAACCTTTCAATAGCAACATGTTTATCATTTGATTTTCTGGAAGACGTACAATCCTCAATAATGATAGGGATGAAACCCAGATCGATTAAGTCAAGTGCCGTTTGCATCACACAAACATGTGTTTCTATTCCTAATAGAATGACATTTTCCTTACGCTGGGTTTTTATCTTTGTAAGAAAATCATGTTCACCACAACAACTGAAAGCCATTTTTTCGGTATATTCAAAATCTCCGAGGGATAATTTAATATCATCCATGGTATCCCCCAATCCTTTTGTGTATTGTTGGGTAACAAGTGTTGGAATATACATGGTTTTAAGACCTTGAATTAGCGTTGAACAGTTGTTTAAAAGCGATTCTTTGTCGTACATCTTCGGAAATAACTTTTCCTGTAAGTCAATGACCACGGCCATGGTATCTTCTACTACTATTTTCATAAACAACGATTTTCTAAATGAATGATTTTATTTTACTAGTTTGTCAATATTATTTAACTTAACAAAATTCCGTGACTTTTCTCCAAGATAACCTCCGTGGTGTCTTTTTGCGTAATCGGTAGTTGTAAACTGTATTTTCTTCATCATCAATACAACCAGGGTATCACCTATCACTGTCATTACAGTAGTAGATGTTGTGGGTGACAGGCCAAGAGGACATACTTCAGCCGGGTTTCCTGTAGAAATAACCACATTTGCAACCTTGCTTAAAGGCGCGTTGGTATTTCCTGAAATAACGATAATTTTGATATCGGCTACCAGTCCTTTCGATAAATTAACAAGTTCTACAATTTCCCTTGTTTTACCTGAATTAGAAATAAGAAGAAGAACATCATCCGGTTGCAAAATACCCAAATCACCATGCTGTGCTTCACTGGGATGTAAAAAAAATGATGGCGTGCCTGTCGAACTAAATGTTGTGGCGATATTGTTTGCTACCTGTCCTGCCTTTCCCATGCCACTGGTTATTAATTTACCATGTTTTACATGAACATGGTGGTATATTAAATCAATAGCATCTGAATACGATTGATTGACAGGAATGTTTAATATGGCTTCAGCCTCCTGCTTTAATATTTTGTAAATTTCATTCTCCATACAAATCAGGTTATTCAACAAAGTTATAACATAAATTATGATTCTATAAGAGATTATTCTGTTAATTGTGCATCTATAGTGGTATAAAATGGAATAAATAATTGTTTTTGCTGATGAAAATCATATATTTACAAATGGAGGTTATTCTAAACGAATAAAATCTAACGTTTAAAATGTTTTTTTTGTTGTTCATCATAATTTAGCAAAATGAAAAATCAGATAAAGATTTTTTTTCTAAATTTGTTAAGAATTAAATGCTCTGACTATGATTGAAAATAAAGTACCCAAGGATGAAATTTGGAGGCCTGTCCAATATGTTGAAGAATTAGATACAGATAAAAAATTTGAGATTTCAAATTATGGCAGGCTGCGCAACTTCAACAAAAAGCTGAACGATTGGAAAATTCTTAAAGCATCGATGGTAAGAGGCTATAAGGCCTATTGTTTTAAAATTGACAAATCAACAACAAAACTGATACACCGGTTGGTTGCCGAAGCGTTTATTGACAGGGACAGCGAAATGCAGAATTATGTGATACATTTGGATTACAATAAATTGAACAATAAATGGAATAATCTCAGGTGGGTAACAAAAGACACCATGTTCGCTCATCATAAATTAAATCCGAATTACAACTATACCAGGAAACGTAGAATAACAAATTCGAAGCTTACAGAAACGGATGTTATCCGGTTGAAGAAAAAACTGAAAAGGAGTAACAATCCGCTATATAAAATTGCAAAAGAATTTGGAATTACCCATACTCAATTGAATCGGATCCGTTCCGGTGAAAACTGGGGTCATATTAAGGTGGATTAGCCGGAACGAAGTCTTCAAAAAATCATGCAGGTTGAAGAAGATCAACCTGCATTTTTCATGGTTTCAATTTCACGGTTTGACAATTTACAAATTTTCTGCAAAACGTAATCCGACCCTTTTTGCTTTTCTTTAAAAAAGCGAAGATCAGACGGTAAACTATCGCCGGATGGATTTGTGGCTTCGAAATCCAATCCTTTGAATAAAACCTCAGCTATCCGCTTAAATGGTAATCCAAAATTAAGCGCGGTGCGAAGCGGAGTTATCACCCGGTCATCCGGGCCAAGTTTCCGGTAAAGATCACAACCGACCCTGTAAATGGTATCTCCCAGGTTTTTGTTCTGAAATCTATCCAGTAGGTTTTGCATGTGCATATCCAATTCACGCACAGTAAATTCATCGGGATACAGATTATGAAGTGCAGTTGCTGATTGCTTCATTGCTTCAAATACCTTGTCGTGTATCTCTGGCTCCTGCAGGGCTTGCCATGTATAAATAAATGACGGGTTATAAGAATACCCGAGGTATGCTGTTGCAGCATGTCCGAAATTGTGAATAAACAACTTACGGTCAACCCAGGCTTTCATGTTTTCTTTTGGCGACAGGCCTGCCACATCAGGGATTTCATTTAAAAATCCATTTTTATCCAGAATTAATGTATTGTATGCCTCCGCGTACACGAGTAGCGGATCCGCATTGGTTACTTCTGTTGGCATTATGGGAACCATTTTACCAATACTTGTTTCAACCAGTCCCAGTTGCTGGTTTAATGGAAATCCACGAGGCAGAATCTTTTCCAATTCATTGTAAATAAACACATCTGCATTTCGCATGTTTTCTGCAATTATCAAATCGATTGCACCTTTTCTGGCATTCTCTCTTTTTAATAAGCCTTTGGCAATCAAAGGTATAACAGCATTTATTCCGTTTTTACCAACAGAAACCGCCATCGTTGACGATTCGTATATTTCATCAATAATTTGTGATTCATTGGAGAAATGAATTCCTCTTACGTTGTTTACATGCAGGTAAGCATCTTCTTCCTCTTTGATGACAACCTTATACTCTTTGCACTCATTTAACCGGTTGATGATTTTTTGATCAATATCCACAAATACAACTTCATAGCCTGATCGGCTAAACAACTGCCCGATAAACGACCGGCCGATTTTTCCGGCACCGAATAAGAGGAGTTTCTTCATCTGCGTGAAATCGGTGTTAAAAACTTTATTTTATAAATTATTAATTTGTTCCTTGTAGGCTTGAATGATGGGTACGATTTTTTGTTTTTTTTCACCCAATGTAGCTTCTTTATACGTTCCTCCCATATAAAAACAGGTAAATCCACCTGAGGCAATTCCCCACGCGGCCGCATCCAATATATCCAGCATTTTATTTTCCATTTTCTGGCTGGTCAGGGAAGCAATCACACCTCCGACAAAGTTATCACCACAACCTGTAGTATCTCCGGAGCTGACTCCTTTTGTCAATTCCTTTTTTACCAGTTCGGAAACGGGTATGTTGGTTGGTTTCAATAATTTAAACGGTGATGCTTTTGCCGCAATGCTTAAAGGATTGGCACCGTTGGTAATGATACAACTTTTTACGCCCAATGACAAAAAGAATTGGATTGCTTCGCTTTGAGATGATTTACCACTTAACCGCAAAGCTTCTTCATGGTCTGCAATTAAACAGTCAATAAATAAATATGCGTTGTCTGAACGTCCCAGGGGCCATCTTCCGTTGGGGTTTTTCTTCTCATTCCTAAAATCATACACGGTATTTACGATGGTCAGTGCCCCTGAATCCTTACTTTTTTCGAGCAGGTGGTCAAGATTGTCGTGTATGTTGGGAACCAGGGCTGTACCGCCATAAACGTGAATGTCGGCTTTAAAGAAAGTCGCATTTAGATCATCCGGCTTAACATCCCAGGCAGCTCCGATGTTATTCACAAATATTCGTTCCCCCTCACCATGATTGAATTCAGGGTCAGAAAAAACATCGGTAAACGGAGTTGTTTGCTCTGTTACGCGATAAGCAGTTAAGTCTAACGGCATACCCTGAAGCATATGATCCAGTTTATTACCGTTTTGGTCATCCCCCCTGGCACCAAAAAAACGCACCTGAACATTTTTGTCGAAACTCATTTGCGCGGCATTGATCAATGCTACCAAACAAGGGCCTCCAATGTTTTGAACATCTACTTTTTTGTTTTTAGTAATTTCTGATAAAGCATGCTGAAAGGATGTACCGGAAAATTCTTCAAATTCCTCGGTAAAAACAAGTTTTCCGGGCGATAATCCCCCATCACCTGGTTTAATGGATATATACTTTTGAAATTCCGGACTTTCAAATGATATGTTACTGTAAATGTTGTCAATCAAAGCGCAACCAACACCGGAGATAGTTATATATTGGTTCATAGCTGCTTATTTTAACCAGGTTTCATAATCAGCCGCCAGTAAATGCAACGGTTGTTCATCTTCATCAGTTTCAGGAAACCGACCTGCTTCCTCATAAAATTTATTGTCAACGTTGTCATCATTTACCATGCTTACTTCTCCAACCAACACCTTTCCTTTTCCCGGTTCGCCATAGAACCTGTGATATACGTCTTGTTCAAGTGTGATACTCTCACCTGGGGTCAATTTAACCTGTTCACCCGGCTGAAATTGCTTCACGATTCCATCTACTTTGACGGTTACAGGATTGTTTTTATCTAATCCATCGTCTGATGATACGTTAAATAATTCAAGTACCAGGTTACCACCGCCCCGATTAATGATATCTTCCATTTTATGCCAGTGATGGTGCATGGGCGTTTCCTGATTTTCTTCAACAATCATGATTTTTTCGGCATAAACTTTATTGTCTTTTTTCAGGTTTCCATTTCGAATGGTAAATAAAAAAAGTCCCCGTTTATAGAAATCATCACTTCCGAAATCAGTTATGTCCCATCCAAGTAAATTGTCAATAATCTCTGAAGTATCTTCGGTGTTGTTTTTCCATTCCTCTGGTGACCAGTATGCCCATAAAGGTAACCTGAATTTCATTTCATCCATAAATTGTTTAGCATCTTCCAGGATACGGTTAATTTGACTTCGTTTCATTACATATTATTTTAGTTAGCCTTGTGAAATTAAAAAAAGGACGAAAATTTTTAAGTAAAATCCGTCCTTTTTTCAAGGATTTTTATATTCCTTTTTTACTTCGGCGGAGTTGTTCTCCTTCCGTCCAGTTTGTTGAAACTTTATGGTTTTTCAATGGAACAATTCGTTCATGAATGGCATCCAGGATCCATTCGGGTTGTGGAAAGAAATACTCTTCCATTTCATGTGCCGGTACAATCCAGTTTCTGGAACCGACAACCACCGGTGGAGCATCGAGGTAATCAAAGGCCAGCTCTGATATAGATGCTGACACATCTTTCAGGTATGATCCCCTGGACGTAGCATCGCTGGCTAACAATATTCTTCCGGTTTTTTTGACAGACTCAATAACCAATTCATAATTGAAAGGAACCAGTGAACGGGCATCGATAATTTCTGCTGACATTCCGTATTTTTCCTGTAACATATCGGCTGCTTTTATTGCCTGGTATAAGGTTGCACCGATGGTTAAAATGGTAATGTCTTTTCCCTGCCGTTTGACGTCTGGTTCTCCCAGAGGTATTTCATAGTAATCTTCGGGTACGCCGCCCTCATGAAACCACTCGCCAACATCGTAGATTCGTTGACTTTCAAAGAATATTACCGGGTCGGTACCTTGCAGTGCGGCATTCATTAGCCCTTTGGCATCGTAAGGTGTTGCCGGAAATGCAACTTTTAATCCGGGGATATGAGCAACCAGCGATGACCAGTCCTGTGAATGCTGTGCGCCATATTTTGAACCAACGGAGACACGAATTACCACAGGCATTTTGATAAGGTTACCGCTCATGGACTGCCATTTGGGAAGTTGATTGAATACTTCATCTCCAGATCTTCCCAGAAAATCGCAATACATAATTTCAGCAATTACACGACCCCCTGCCATTCCATATCCAATTGCGGTTCCAACAATGGCGCCCTCCGAGATGGGGGAATTGAATAGCCGATGGTATGGAAGTGCTTCTGTTAATCCCCTGTAAACGGCAAAAGCACCACCCCAGTCCCGGTTTTCCTCACCATAGGCAACCAGGGTAGGATCTTTATAAAACCGGTCAATGATGGCCTCAAAAATGCCGTCCCTCAGTTGATATGCTTTTAATTTTGATAAAGGTTTTCCGTTTTTGTCGAGTCCAAATCGTTCTTTTTTCTTTATTTGTTGCACTCTTGGATTTTCTTCCATTGGCATCAACACCTCCGGTTCACGATCTTCCATTTTATCAACAGAATCATCTGAGAAAATCATTTCACCAATGGCTTCCGGATGGGAAATCAAATCCATGCGTGGTGAAACATCATCATTAATTGAAAGCTGCAAAATTTCTTTTACCTGGGTCTGGGTTTCATTTCTGATTTCATCCAGTTGATTTTGATTCAGCACCTTGTTATCAACAAGTTCTTTTCCGAAAGCTATAATAGAATCGACCTCTTGCCAGGCTTCAATTTCTTCTTTTGTGCGGTACGATGAAGCATCTGAAGGGGAATGTCCGCTAAACCGGTAAGTTAATGTATCCAGCAGCACAGGACCTTTCTTTTCTTCAAGCGTTTTCTTCTTCCGTGCAAAGGCATCAATTACTGCCAGGGGGTTGTACCCGTCAATACGCTCCGAATGCATCTGATCCGGATTGACTCCGGCACCTATCCGGGCAAGAATATCATACCCCATCGTTTCTCCCTGGGTTTGGCCGCCCATGCCATATTGATTGTTCATGAAGTTAAAAATGATGGGCAGGCCTCCTTTGGCATCACCTTCCCAAAGCTGCATGAACTGATCCATTGCCGAAAAGCTAATTCCTTCCCAAACAGGACCGCATGCAGCCGATGCATCACCGATATTGGCAACAACGATTCCTTTTTTCTTGTTTACAGCCTTGAAAAGGGCAGCACCAACAGCGATATCTCCGGATCCACCAACGATGGCGTTGTTCGGATATACACCAAAAGGTGTAAAAAATGCATGCATCGAACCACCAAGTCCTTTATTAAATCCATTTTCGCGTGCGAAGATCTCAGCAAGCGTGCCGTATAGAAGAAATCTAACTGCAAGGCTTTTTACAGAACCTTTGAAGTTTTTTTCAACAACCGACAAGGTATTACCGCCGAAGAAACCTTTCATGATCTTCATCAGGTGTTCATCGCCAAGTTGGTGAATGGCTGACAGTCCTTTTGCCAGAATTTCACCATGGCTGCGATGGGAACCAAAAATGTAATCGTCAATGGTCAGGTGGTAGGCCATGCCCACGGCAGATGCTTCCTGACCGATGGACAGGTGTGCCGGGCCGGGATGGTTGTAAGGAACACCCATGTATTCACCGGTGGTCTTTATCAGGTTCAGCATGTTTTCAAACTCGCGGATGATTACCATGTGGCTGTAAATCCGTGTTAATTCTTCTTTTGAAAAGTTTGCTTTTTCGTCTTTCAGTGATTTCTGGTATTGGTTTACCGGAATAGATTTTAGCTTAATTTCGCCGGATTTTCGTGCTACCAGCGGATCGATAAATTGTGACTTTGGCATTGTATTTTGTTTTTATGTTTTTACTTTTTTCTATTTGAACTCAAAAACCATTTCCCTAAAAATCTCTGACACTGTCGGGTGGGGAAATACGATTTCTTTGACATCTTCTACACGCATTTGCATTTCGATAGCCATGGCTGCACCATAAATCATTTCAGAACTGGGATTTCCGATCATGTGTACTCCCAAAATTTCATTATGCTTTTCACCAACCAGTATTTTACACAAACCATTGAATCCTTCATTTTCTGCAATAAACCTTCCTGCAAATGTCATCGGAAGGGTATGTGCTTTATAAGCAATTTGTTTTCTCTTTGCAATTTCCTCCGTCAGGCCAACACATGAAATTTCAGGATTGGTGTATACAACCGCGGGTATGGCATTGTAACGCATGTGATCGTTTTTTCCAAGCATATGGTTAACGGCAACTTCGGCTTCCCGGTAAGCTGTATGAGCCAACAGGGAGAATCCAGTTACATCACCGGCTGCATATACATTCGGAATATTGGTTCTGCATTTTTTGTCAATTTTTACCCCTTTTGTACTGAATTCAACCCCCAGCTTTTCAAGCCCAAGGTCTTCAACATTTACTTTTCTTCCAACGGCAACCAGTAACTTTTCAGCCTGGCTGGATATTTTTTCATCTGCTTTTTCAGCGAGTACATAATCGCCTTTTATTTCAGTAACTTTTGTACCTAAATGAAATTCTACACCGCGCTTTGAAAGTTCGGTTCGGAGGGTTTTGCAAAATTCTGAATCAATTCCCGGGAGGATTTCATCCAGCATTTCAAATACAGTAACTTTTGTTCCAAAAGCATTGAAAATATTGGCAAATTCAATGCCGATAACCCCGCCCCCGATAATATTTAGCGATCTTGGTATTTCATTTAATCGCAGGATTTCACGATTGGTGACATATCCTGTTTCTTTTAATCCCGGAATGGGAGGCACTGCTGCTTCTGATCCAGTTGATATCAAAATTCTTTCTGCTTCATATTCCTGTCCTGCAGATTCAATTATAAAACTGTTTTTCAAGCGCCTTTTTATAGTGGCTTTTGATTTAATGACTTCCACCTTGTTTTTTTTCATTCGTGAAGATACACCACTGACCAGTTTTCGGACAACCTTGTCTTTTCGCTTCATAATCTTGCCAAAATCAAAGGTTACCTTTTCGGTATGAATACCAAAAATATCACCATGAAGGGCATGATCATATAATTTTGCAGTGTATAGCAGGGTTTTGGTGGGTATGCAACCTTCATTCAGACATACACCACCGAGTTCACGCATATCAAAAACAATGGTTTTTAACCCGGCATTTCCTGCTCGTTCGGCTGCAGTATATCCTGCCGGGCCTCCTCCGATGATTGCTAAATCCAGTTTATTCATTCTAAGGTATATTCAAAATTTTCAATTTCTTCTTTTACTGTTTTGAGGAACAGGGACGCAGGGGCACCGTCAAGTGCGCGGTGGTCGTATGTTAATGACAGACCCAGGTATGGGATAAAGCCAATAACGCCACCGCCAACATCACCCGGGCGCTGAATGATGGTGTTGATACCCAAAATTCCGGATTGTGGCAGGTTAATGACCGGCGTAAACATTTCAACTCCATACGCACCAAGATTTGAAATGGTAAACGATGCTTCTGTTGATTTTAGAAGTTCAGGATCAACATTTCCGGTTTTACAACTTTCTGCCAGGTTTTTCAATCTTTCAGAGAGGCCTTCAAGGTTTAAATCATCCGCATTTTTTAATGCAGGAACCATTAATCCACGCTCTGTATCAACGGCCATACCTAAGTGTATTTTTTTGAATTTCCGAATTTGTTCTCCCAGGAAATGAGCATTGATGGCTGGTTGTTTTTTAAGCGCTCGAATAACAGCATAAGAAATGATATCATTGAGTGTGATATTCCCGATTTGGCCGTCTTCCGCTTTCTTTTTAAGAACTTTACGAAGGGCCAGTATTTTTCGTGCATCCGCGCTTGTATGGTGTGTAAGCTGGGCAGAATTTTGAAGCGAAGCATGCATGTTTTGTGCAATGATCCTGCGGATGTTGGATGTTTTCACCAGTTCACCGTCATCTCCACTGTATTCCCAGGAAGCAGTTAGATCTTCAGCCATTGAGCGGCCACCAACACCTTTTCCTGTTTTTTGAGCTGACAGATCGTCCTGCACCATTTTTTCACGGGCCAGATGCGTGGTTTTGTATCCTTTTTCTGCCAGTTGATCAATGTCTCTTTCAATTATTCTTCCATTGGGACCTGTTCCTTGGGCATGTTTAAAATCAACATTTAATTGATATGCTTTGTTTCTTGCCCTTGGTGAAATTCGAATTTCATCACCTGAATGTTGAACCTCTGTTTCAACAGCAGTATCGGCTATTTCTTCATTTGGCTTTTCATCGGGTGTTGATTCCTGTGCATCATTTTCCGGGGAGGTAGCGCCTCTCTTAAATTCTTCAATGGATTCGCCTGGTTCCCCAATAACTGCAACATTGGTTAGTACCGGCACCTCATCACCGTCTTCGTAAAATACATCAAGCAATGTTCCGCTTGCAGGAGCAGTTTCTTCGAATGAGGCTTTATCTGTTTCATAGGAAAACAATACATCTCCTTCTGATACAGCATCACCTTTCTTTTTTGACCATTCAGTGATGATGCAGGTTTCAACTGATTGGCCTTGTTTGGGCATTAATACTGGTGTTGCCATAAACTATTTTTTTGTATACATAAATTATTTAACTTGTAAATATAAGCTGCTTATCGGATTACATATTAAATTTGGTTTCTTAACCATAATTCAACATATTAAATTGACATAGAATTAGAAATACGTTTTTTTATTCACCTGTTTTTATTTATTTTGCAAAAGTAAAAATAATACTTGTAATAACAAGTTGAAAAAATAATAATGAGTCCGGTCTAAAAAGCCACCTTACCCCTAAATCCCCTAAAGGGGACTTTTTCAAACTGCTGATTTTTAGCTGTTCCCCTTTAGGGGTTAGGGGTGAAAACAATAAAAATCAGCAGTTTGAAGGCTTTTTAGACCAAACCCAATAATTAAAAATGTTTAACCTGGTCGGATGTTTACACAGAAACACGGATGAATAAAATTCCACAATATAAAAAGGTTTATGAACTCCTTCGAAAACATATCGAAGATGGAATTTATGAAGAAGGGGATTTATTGCCATCAGAAAATGATTTATGTAAAACATACAACCTTACAAGACCAACGGTAAGACATGCACTGGATGCACTGGTAAATGAAGGGTACATAACCAAACAGCAGGGAAAGGGCAGTATTGTCCACCGGTTGCCTCAGGGTATTGGAATATTGTCGGTTTCCGGCACAACCTCGGCGGTTGGAAAATCGCACATCAATACTGAAATTATTCGAAACCCCGAAGTTATCCAATGGCATGAGCCTTTTATGTTCAATCTTTCTGACATGGAAAAGGAATCGGGTTGTGTATACCTCGAAAGGTTGCGATTGTATGATGATGATCCGATATTTTATGATATCAACTATTTGCCCAATATCAATTTAGCACGATTTACCAGCCGGAATTTTGAAAATAAATCACTTTTCGATGTTCTGCGCAAAGGTTATGGCATTGAGATTAAAGGAGGTGAACAACGACTGCGATCGATTAAAGCGTCAAAAAAGCTTAGTAATCACTTAAAAATAAGAAAGGGACATCCGATATTGCACCTGGAACGAAAAATGACAACAAACAGAATGGGTTACTACGTTTACTCGTCAATTTTTTGCAATACTGAGAAACATGCAATCTATGGAACTTTTTGATGTAAATATTAAATTCAATACATTCGTAATTCATTGACTTCATAAAAATAACTATACAATGAACACCAACCAGTTTTTAGCATTTGATTTCGGCGCATCCAGTGGAAGAGGCATTATCGGTTCTCTTGAAAACAATAAAATTCAGTTGGAAGAAATACATAGGTTCAGCAATAACATGACTTTTCTGCATGGATCGTATTACTGGGACATATTCAGACTGTACGATGAGATCCGTGCCGGCCTGGCTTCCTGCAAACAAAAAGGCATTGTACCTGAGTCGGTTGCTGTTGATACCTGGGGCGTGGATTATGCCTTGCTTGATGAAAAAGGAAATTTTCTTGGTATTCCCTATGCATATCGGGATCATCGCACCGATACTGCCATGGACGAACTTTTTCAACGTATTCCTCCAGAAAAATTATATCAGCTAACGGGAATACAATTTATGCAATTTAATACTGTTTTTCAGCTTTACGCGACTGTTCGGGATAAGCTGCCGGCGCTAAATCTGGCAAAAGACTTATTATTTATGCCTGATATTTTTAATTATATGCTTTCGGGCATTAAAAAAACAGATTTTTCTTTTGCAACAACATCACAGCTATACAATCCAAACACCGGTGCCTGGGAAAAACAAATATTTGATACCATTGGAGTTTCAATGGATATCATGCAGGATATTGTAGAACCGGGAACAGTTCTGGGGGAACTTCATCCCGATTTGGCAAAAGAATACGGTTTGCGAGGGGTGGATATTACAGCAGTTGCCTCTCATGATACCGGATCTGCCATTGCTGCGATACCTTCGGAAGATCAAAATTTTGCCTACATAAGTTCAGGCACCTGGTCATTGATGGGTTTTGAATCTGATCATCCTGTTATTAATGATGCCTCGGCCAGGCTTAATTTTACAAATGAGGGAGGTGTAGGTCATACATTCAGGGTACTGAAAAATATCATGGGATTATGGTTGATTCAGGAGTGTAAGCGCATTTGGGACGGCCAGCAAAAAAAGTATACTTTTCCTGAGCTGGTTAAGATGTCACAACAGGCACCAGCCTTTCGTTCACTTGTTGATCCCAACGATGCCCGGTTTTTAAATCCTCAGTCTATGCCCAACGCCATTGCAGAGTTTTGTAAAGAAACAAACCAGCCTGTCCCTGAAAAACCAGGTGAGTTTGCCCGATGTATTTTTGAAAGCCTTGCTTTTGCATACAGAAAAACCGTGGAAGGCATGAAGGAAATATCTGATAAACAAATTGATCGTATCCATATCATTGGTGGAGGCTCACAAAATGAGCTCTTATGTCAGTTTACTGCAAATGCCACGGGGCTGCCGGTAGTTGCCGGACCGGCGGAAGGAACAGCGCTTGGTAATATCATGGTTCAGGCAATGGCTAAGGAATTTGTTTCATCATTGAAAGAAATCAGACAGTTGGTAAGAGGCTCATTCACTTTTAAAACCTTTGAACCAGATGACGTTCAAAGGTGGGATGACAACTATAATCGATTTTTAGGACTTGGCTGATAAACACCCAAATTGAGCGATTACACTCAATCGACGAAGAAAATGTAAGCATTTCACCCCACCCATTCGGTGAAATATAATATTTCCCATCATTGGTGTCCGGAAAAAACCGGACAGGTTTATTTTATGCTCAAGCCGCAAGGGCTTTTACTTTTTTTATTCGCTATGGCTCATGAGATCGCTTCGCTAAGTTCTTCAGCAAAAAAAAGCAAACAAAAAATGCCGCCGCTGCCGCTAAATTCCTAAAAATCAAAAGCCTTTCCTA
>CAZAMT010000003.1:0-54615 GCA_964486145.1 uncultured Bacteroidales bacterium | reverse complement strand
GTCTACTTCATTAAAATATTGCAAATTCTGCATAGTTATGAAAATTTTACTCGGCCAGTACTGTAAAAAAATATAACAGAATAATGAAATACCTGTTTTTATTGAATAGGTTAAGCATTATATTTGGTGCCCGATATGAAAAAGACTATTTTAACATTGTTACTTACCTGGAGGACAAAGAATATAAACGATCATCAATTTATGATGATCCTGGCCATTGTCATTGGCTTTTCCGTGGGAATAGCGGCGGTGATTATTAAAAATCTGGTTCATCTTATTCAATTGCATTTAAATAATTTATCCGCAAATGCTGGAAATCTTTTATATTTATTATACCCGGTTGTCGGTATTTTCCTAACCATTCTCTTTATCAAGTATATAAATCGAAGACCCGTCAGACACGGAATTCCGAATGTATTATATTCAATTTCGAAAAACAAAGGCTTTATCAGCCCTCATAACTTATATTCATCAATCATTTCCAGTGCATTTACTGTAGGTTTTGGCGGATCTGTGGGTTTGGAGGGCCCTACCGTGGCAACAGGTGCTGCGATAGGGTCAAACATAGGCAAAGTATTTCAGCTAAATTACAAACAAATTACCCTGATGTTAGGATGTGCTTCTGCAGGAGCTATGTCGGCAATTTTTAAAGCACCTATTGCTGCCATTGTTTTTGCTCTTGAAGTTATTATGCTGGATTTAACAGTTGCTGCCATTGTACCCTTATTAATTTCGTCGGTAACAGCAGCTTTAACATCCTATTTGTTTCTGGGCCAGAATGTTTTATACTCCTTTCGGGTAACAGATTTGTTTGTTATTGGAAATACCCCCTATTACATTATTCTTGGTATACTGGCAGGTATGGTTTCCCTGTATTTTACAAGAATGTATTTATTCGTTTCCGACCAGTTTGAAAAAATCAAATCAAGGTATATCAGGCTGTTCGTGGGAGGACTTACCCTCGGAGTATTGATATTTTTTCTTCCATCGTTGTACGGTGAAGGTTACGAAGTAATAAACCAGACGCTTGCGGGAGATTATACGCATCTATTCGAGAACCAATTATATGAAAGGTTTCAGAGTAACATTCTGTTTGTTTTTCTGATTTTCTTATTGATCCTGATTTTTAAAGTTGTTGCCACTTCAGCAACATTTGGAAGTGGTGGTGTCGGTGGAATTTTTGCTCCTTCACTTTTTATGGGAGCAAACACCGGACTGTTCTTTGCACTGGTAATGAATTATTTTGGCCTTGAATTACCCGAAAGTAATTTTGCATTGGTGGGCATGGCTGGTTTAATTGCGGGAGTGATTCATGCACCATTGACTGCAATATTTTTAATTGCTGAAATTACAGGAGGATACCAGCTTTTTATGCCATTGATGATTGTGTCTACCATTTCATTTGCCACAACCCGGTTTTTTACCACCAATTCGGTTTATACATATCAGCTTGCCAAACGGGGTGAATTAATTACCCATCATAAAGATAAGGCCATGTTGATGTTGATGAATATCAATACCCTTATCGAGAGTGATTTTCATGTAATTCATCCCAATGACAAACTCAGAGATTTAATAAAGGTAATAACCAAAACCCATCGAAATATTTTTCCGGTTGTTGAATCGGATGGAACATTTCGTGGCATTGTGAAAATGGATGATATCAGACACATCATGTTTAACCAGGAAATGTATGATCAACTTTTTGTAAGAGACCTGATGTTTATGCCCCAGTATGTAATAGACAGGAAAGAATCCATGGAAGATGTTGCTCGAAAATTTCAGGTTAGCGGGCGGTATAACATTGCTGTTCTGGACAAGGGTAAATACCTGGGGTTTGTTTCGAGAGCCAAACTTTTTTCATCCTACAGAAAATTAATGCGTGATTTTTCAGAGCACTAATTTATGTGCATTCTAAATGAAATTACTCGCCTTTTTTGCGCGATAACTATTACTTTTGCCCAACTTTCTTGACAAACGAACCGCTGGCTAATTCAAAATAATTTATGGGTTAAGTATCATGGAGCAAAAAACGCTTTTAGGAAGATTTTTAGTTTGGAGGTTGAAGCATATCAAACAAAATCATTTTGTGTTGATTTTAAGTCTGTTTATAGGTATTTTAAGCGGATTTGCTGCGGTAATGCTTAAAAATACGGTTCACTTTACAAGCAACATTTTATTAAGAGGCCTGGAAATTCAAAACGTACACTATTTGTATATTGTATATCCGATCATCGGGATTACCCTCACCGTCTTGTTTGTAAAATATGTCATCAGGGATAACCTCGGACATGGCATAAGTCGGATTTTATATGCTATTTCCAAACGAAACAGTATAATAAAATCTCATCATACATATTCATCCATGTTAACTTCCACCCTGACTGTTGGTTTCGGCGGGTCGGTGGGGTTAGAGGCCCCGATTGTGCTGACAGGTTCTGCCATTGGATCCAATCTGGGCAGGTTAATGAAACTGAATTACAAAACCATAACATTACTTATAGGATGTGGTGCAGCCGGAGCCATTGCCGGAATTTTTAAAGCACCCATTACTGCAGTAATATTTGGTCTGGAAGTACTGATGCTCGATTTATCCATGGCTTCACTGGTGCCTTTGCTTATTTCCGCTGTAAGTGGTGCTATGGTAGCGTATTTTTTCCTGGGCAGAGGTTTTATTTTTACATTTCAGCTCGTTGATACCTTTCATTTCAGTGATATACCTTTTTTTATTCTTTTGGGTATTTTCTCCGGATTAATATCAGCCTACTTCTCCAGGGCAACAAATGTAATAGAATCAGGTATTGGCAAGATTAAAAACCTGGTTGTAAAATTAGTTTTGGCCGGGGTGTCTTTGGGGTTGCTTATTTTTTTATTTCCGCCCCTTTATGGTGAAGGGTATGAAACTTTGATAGCTATATTGAATAATCAGGCAGAAGAACTAACACACGGCAGCTTATTTTATGGAATGGAATCGGTACCCTGGATGTTCATATTATTTTTATTTCTAATCCTTATTTTTAAGGCGTTTGCCAGTGCATTAACGTCGGGTGGCGGAGGTGTTGGAGGAATTTTTGCACCCACATTGTTTATGGGAGGCGTAACAGGTTACATGTCTGCTAAATTGTTTAACATGCTAAATCTTGTTCAGGTCTCAGAAAAGAATTTTGCGCTGGTTGGAATGGCAGGGCTGATGGCGGGTGTTATGCATGCACCGCTTACAGCAATATTCCTCATTGCAGAAATAACCGGTGGATATCAATTGTTTATTCCGTTGATCATTACATCCACCATTGCGTATTTAACTATCATGTACTTTGAGCCACATTCCATTTATACAAAAAGGCTTGCTCAAAGAGGTGAGTTACTTACCCATGATAAGGACCAGGCCATTTTGCATCTGATAAAAATGAAATCAGTGATTGAAAAAGATTTTAAAAAAGTGCGTGCTGAGGCTACGCTGGGTGAACTGGTGAAAATTATTTCCAAATCAAAAAGGAACATTTTTCCGGTAGTGGATAGTGAAGAAATGCTTCAGGGAATCGTTTTACTGGATAATATTCGGGAGGTGATTTTCGAAAAAGAATTGTATGATAACACATTCGTAAGTAATCTGATGATTGTGCCGCCGGAGATTATCTCCATCCATGATTCAATGGAAACAGTAATGAGAAAATTTCATGATTCCGGTGCATGGAATTTACCAGTATCAGATAATGGCAGGTATATTGGTTTTATCTCAAAGTCAAAATTGTTTTCCATTTACAGGAAATGGTTGGTGGATATTTCCCTGACATAAAAAAGATGTACATTTTTTTGTACACCTTTAAAGTTATGGTTGATAGTTGAATGAATGAGTTAAACCTGGTACTGGGCCTTTCCGAAACCAAGGACGGGAAAGAAAATGAAAGGCAGGAAGAACAAACCAAGTGTAAATCCAAAACCTTTTCCATAATTTTTTGAAATGGCATGCAAAACAATCAACATCACGATAGGCAATGGTGCCAAAAGTATAAACCAGATAATCCACCAGGCTGGTTTTTTTGCAACTTTCAGTAAAACCAGAATATTCCAGATTGGAATAATTTGAGACCATCCGGGTTGACCAGATTTCAATACTGTAGCCCACATCCCTGCAATTACCAAAATGTTTGTTAATGCTGTGGCAAATACAACAATGTAAAGAATTGATGCTACATTTGTGGCTAAACTTGTTAAATCCATACAAAATAGATTTGATTAATACTAAATATTTGTCTAAATTTAATAAACGGTTCTCGTGTAAAGGTGGTTTCGTTATTTGTATTAAATTTTATCGTTTATTTCTAATCTCCTTGTATTTATAGGATATGGGACGTAACAATTGCGCTTTTAAAACGTTTAGAAAATAAACCGTGAGCGTTAACGTTAAATAAAAGTTGATTTCTTTGAATAATTCAGGTAATTTGCGATCATAAATATTTTGTTCATGAAATGGAATGGCAAAAAGATTCTTATTGTTGAAGATGATGAAGTGAGTTCAATACTTCTCGAAGAACTTCTTGAAGAAACAAAAATCGATCTTTTTTTTGCAAAGACCGGCAAGATTGCAATTTCAGAATTTAATAAAACTCCTGGAATCAGTTTGGTGTTAATGGATTTGCAGTTACCTGAAATGGATGGATTTGATACACTGGAAGTTATCCGTTCCATTGATCCCGACATTCCCATAATTGCGCAAACTGCTTTTTATACTTCGGACATGCAATTGAAATGTGAACAAGCCGGATTTAATGATTTTATTTCAAAACCGCTGTCCATCGAAGAGTTAATTGACAAAATTACTCCCTTTTTGAATAGTTAAGGTTATCATGTTTTGATGATTCAACTTTATTGACTAATTTGACCCTTTCATTCATCTTTTTTAAGAAACGTGCCTACACACAATGAAATATTGATAAGGTACTGGGGGTATTCTTCATTCAGGCCGTTGCAGGAGGATATTATACTTTCCGTACTGGATGGAAAAGATACCCTGGCGCTTATGCCAACAGGGGGAGGCAAATCCATAACTTTTCAGGTTCCCGCGTTGACGATGGAAGGCATTTGTTTGGTTATCACTCCCTTAATTGCGCTGATGAAAGATCAGGTCGAGAACTTAATTGAAAGAGGCATCAAGGCCATCGCTTTGCATTCCGGACTGACTTACGATGAGATAAACGTGGCTCTGGAGAATGCTATTTATGGAAACTATAAATTTTTGTATATATCACCCGAACGAATCGATACAGAAATTTTTCAGGTACGTTTGGAAAAGATGAAAATAAACCTGGTAGCGATTGATGAGTCGCACTGTATTTCGCAATGGGGATATGATTTTCGCCCGGCATATCTTCAAATAGCCCGCATTCGTAAAGTTCTGCCTGAGGTACCTTTTCTGGCTGTAACCGCAACCGCGACGCCGGAAGTTGTCGGGGATATTCAGGATAAACTGAAATTTCGGGAAAAGAATGTGTTGCAAAAAAGTTTTGAACGTAAAAACCTGGTTTACTATGTTCACCATACTGAAAACAAAATTAAATCAGCACAGGAAATCATAAACAGCATTCGTGGCACCGGTGTGATTTATGTAAGAAGCAGGAAAAAAACACAGGAAATCGCGTTGCAACTAAAAAAGGCAGGAGTAAGCGCCGATTTTTACCACGCCGGACTCGATTCCTTCTCAAGGGAGCGAAAGCAGGATGAATGGAAAAGCAATAAGACCCGAATCATTGTATCTACCAATGCTTTTGGGATGGGAATTGACAAACCGGATGTAAGATTTGTAATACACATGGATTTGCCGGATTCCCTGGAGGAGTATTTCCAGGAAGCCGGGAGAGCAGGCCGGGATGAAAAAAAAGCATTCGCGGTGTTACTCTATAACGAGTCTGATAAATTAAATATTCAAAAACGACTCACATCCAATTTTCCGGACATCGCGTTCATTAAAAATGTTTACCAGGCAATTTGCAATTATTACAGGATCCCTGTTGAAGGCGGAAAGGGAACGGTTCACGATTTTCATCTGATTGAGTTTTGCCAGAATTACGGATTTCACTCGGTGCAAACATTTAGTGCATTAAAGCTTTTGGAAAAAGAGGGCTATATTCAACTAACCGATGAGGCAAATAATCCATCACGGGTGCATTTTTTGGTAAATCGGGATGATTTGTACAAATTTCAGGTATCCAATTTAAATTTTGATGGTTTTATTAAACTGTTGCTTCGATCTTATTCAGGTCTGTTTAACGATTACGTAAAGATAGATGAACATTCACTTGCAAAAAAATCCAATATTTCCATTGATGATGTGTACAGCTATCTCAATAAATTGAAATCATTAAAAATTATCAATTACATTCCTCAAAAAAAATCAGCATTGCTCGTATTTACAGATGAGAGAATTGCTGATAAATCGGTCATAATAAGCACGGAGAATTATAAATTCAGAAAACAGCGGTATGCATTAAGAATTGGAAAGGTGTTGGAATATGCTGAAGAAAAAGAGATTTGCCGCAGCCAGTTTTTATTGAATTATTTTGGGCAGGAAGGACACACCCGTTGCGGGCAATGTGATATTTGCAAGAAGCGAAATGAATTGGGCATCAGTAATTACGAGTTCGATATAATCAAAGAAGAAGTTATTAAAGCATTGTCAGTACAACTGATGGACCTCGAAACTCTTGTAAAGCAATTACCGGTCGATCGGAACAAAGCCATTACAGTCATTCGTTGGATGATTGACAATGGTTTCATTTTCGAGAATGCAGAGTTCAAATTAAAGGTATCCTCTGGTAGCGAAAAACTTAATTAATGAACGTTATTTATCAAGAGACAGACCTTTTTTATGTTCACAAAGCTCTCTTTCGTCAATAACACATAGCATATTTCATCCAATCGCGTAACCTCACCGTATATTTATACAAAGCCGTTTAGCGCACAAGACTTTTTATATGGAAAGAATGAGGAAATACGATGATAGGACCAATGAATCTCTCAATAACCAAATCAAAAGGTTAAAGGATGAAATTCATGATTTACAGCAACGAAACTTCGATGCCCAACGGATATCCAGTAACGATAATTCACGTCACCAGTTTCCGATGGATTATTATTATTCCTTTCCGGAACCTGTATTTTTAATAAACAGCGAGGCCGAAATTTTGAATTGCAACCACAGGGCTGCAAATATTTTTAGCATTTCACAACCGAAAATGGATCATCATATCCGACTTGATGAATTTGTAATTTCATCAGAAAAAAAAGTTTTTACAAATTTTATACAACAGTTGTTTAATGATGAACTAAAATCAAAAGGTTATGAAGTAACCATGCAACCCGAGGAGGGCGCTGAGTTAAGTTTTTTATCATATTTCAATCCATTATATAAAAATGGAGTTATTGATGCTGCTGTTATCATCATGGTTCATATTTCAGGATATAAAAAATCACCCCGGGAATTGCTCAGGGAATTCGAATTTTCATCATTGATTTATGATACAGCACCCACCGCAGTATTTACCGTGGATAACAATAAAGCAATTACCAGTTGGAATAAAATGGCCGAACGAATAACGGGATATAGTGCTTTTGAAGCTGTTGGTAAAAAATGTGATATATTCTTTGGTAATTATTGTATGAATTCCTGCAAAATTCCAAAACTAAATACAGGATACCTGCAAAAGGAAGATGAATGCATCATAACAACGAAATCAGGGGAGAAGAAGAGTATTCGCAAAAAATGTGATTTTCTTAGAAATAAAAATGATGAAATTATCGGGCGCATTGAAAGTTTTGAGGATATTACCGGTGTGAAAAATGTCATGCATGATCTTATTGTCTCTAAAGAACGGGCGCAGGAATCAGATCAGCTTAAATCATCTTTTCTAGCAAATATGTCGCATGAGATTCGCACACCCGTTAATGGAATAATTGGTTTTGCTGAGCTGTTGAAGGATGCAACCCTGTCTCTTGAAGAAAGAGAAGAATACCTTGGTATCATTAAACAAAGTGGTAATCAATTACTTACTCTCGTCAATGACATTATTGACATTTCCAAAATTGAGGCCAACCAGTTAACTGTTAATATGGAAAATTTTTCATTAAACCTGTTACTTGAAGAATTACAAAAGATATTTAAACAACAAATTGAACAATCAGGAAAGAACATATCACTGGAATTTCAAAAAGGCCTGGAATACGAAAAAGATGAGATTAAAACCGATCCTTTCCGGTTGCGACAGATTTTAACCAACCTGTTAACCAATGCAGTAAAATTCACACAAAAGGGCACCATAAGCTTTGGATATCGGATTCGTGAAGACAATGAGCACATTGAATTCTATGTAAAGGATTCGGGTGTTGGAATTCCGGAATTACAACAGGATTTTATTTTTAAGAGATTTGCCCAGGTAAATTCAGAAGAAAAGCATCACATGAAAGGAACAGGCCTTGGACTTGCTATCACAAAAGGAATTTTAGAAATATTAAACGGGTCAATAGCTGTGGAGTCAAAACCAGGATCCGGCACAATTTTCCGGTTTCAACTGCCATTTATTCAGGCAGAGCAAAGCAAATTTAAAAAAACTAAAAAACAACATGTCATGAACTACAATTGGGGTAATAAGACTTTATTAATCGTTGAAGATGATCATATAAATTATAAATATCTCGAAATAACACTGCTGCGCACCAAGGTGAAAGTTATCCGGGCACATGATGGTCAACAAGCTGTTGAATTATGTCAAAAACACCCGGAAATCGATGTGGTATTAATGGATATCCAGCTACCTGTTTTTGATGGTTACAAAGCTACAAGAAAGATAAAAAGCTTTCGTGCTGATTTGCCGATCATTGCCCAAACGGCCAATGCCATGGATGATGATGAGGAAAAATGTCTAAAAGCCGGATGCGACGACTATCTTACCAAACCCATTAGTCATCAAGTACTCTTTGATTTGCTTGAAAATGTTTTTAGTGAGAAACACCAGATATCATCATAAGCAATGTTGTATCAGACTGTGAATTATATCCCCCAAATAGTTAGCCGTTAGCGGGTTGCATTCAGTTGTAACCCGCTTATTTTATTTTCAGCATTGATCTGGCAAATTATTATGACAAGGAAAAAATCATTATTTTTGACTGTTTAACTAAAACAGGTATGCTATGCGCACAATAAACAGGCTTTTTGCTGATAGTGTCGATAAATTTGGCAGTAATACATTTCTCCTGGAGAAACAATCAGGGAAATACACCTCACTTACTTATGAAGAAACTGCCAGACAGGTAAAAAAGTTTGCCGCCGGGCTCATCAGCCTGGGGATTCATAAGGGTGACAGGATTGCCCTGTTATCAGAAGGATGCAGCAATTGGGTTATTTCTGAACTGGGTATTCTTTATGCCGGAGCCGTCAATGTGCCACTTTCCGTCAAATTAATTGACGCGGATGAGGTTAAATTCCGATTGGTTCATTCAGGAGCACGAATGATCATTGTCTCCACACGGCAGTTGAAAAAAATTGATCGGTTAAAAAATGAACTTCCACAACTGGAAAGGTTCATTGTCTTTGATGATAACCATGAAAAGCAACATCCAAAAGATATATCTTTCAAACAGGTAATGAACCTTGGGATTGATTTCCTTGAAACCAGTTATGCCGTTTATGAGAAGCGGATTGAATCGGTTGAAGAAGATGATTATGCTACCATTTCCTATACATCCGGCACTACTTCAGATCCGAAAGGGGTTATACTGTCGCATCGCAATTATACAGCAAATGTGGAGCAATCACTCAGTTTGTTTGACGTACCTTCCTACTATACAACGTTATTGATATTACCATGGGATCACGCATTTGCACATACTGTTGGAATTTATCCATTGATAAAAGGTGGTGGCAGCATTGCTTCGGTGGAGTTGGGAAATTCCACATTGGAAACGTTAAAAAATATTCCTGTTAATATTAGAGAAATTAAACCACATTTTATTTTAAGCGTGCCCGCGTTGGCCAAGAACTTTAAAAAAAACATAGAAAAAGCAATTCGGGATAAAGGAAAAGAAAAAATTTTTAATAAAGCATTGGCTGTAGCATACAAATATAATGGCAATGGCTGGGACAAGGGAATGGCTTCCCGTAAATTATTAAAGCCTGTATATACAATTTACGATAAATTAATTTTTAGCAAAATACGTAAAAATTTTGGTGGAAGGCTCAAATTCTTTGTTGGTGGAGGGGCATTGCTTGATATTGAAATACAGCGTTTTTTCTCAGCTATCGGTATACCAATGTACCAGGGTTATGGTCTTTCGGAAGCTTCTCCGGTTATATCTTCAAATACCATAAAACATCATAAAATGGGTTCTTCAGGCAAACTTGTTACCAACATGGAATTAAAAATTTGTGATGAGGAGGGAAATGAGTTGCCTGTTGGTCAAAAGGGGGAAATTGTTATTAAAGGAGAAAACGTAATGAAGGGATACTGGAATAATGAAAAAGCTACCAGCGATACCATTCGTGACGGTTGGCTTTATACCGGAGATCTTGGTTACCTGGATGCAGATGGTTTCCTGTATGTGCTTGGAAGGTTTAAAAGCTTACTCATCGCGGATGACGGTGAAAAATACAGCCCCGAAAGCATTGAAGAAGCCATTATGGAATTTTCACCATTTGTTGAACAGTGCATGTTGTTTAATAATCAGAATCCATATACAGTCGCTCTATTTGTAATTAACCGGGAAGCAATAAATCGCTGGTTCCAAAAATATCCCCTGGATGGGAAACTTGTTGAGAAAGAGGTACTGGATCTGTTAAACAAAGAGCTTGATCAGTTCAGACCAGGCGGACGCTTTGAAAATATGTTTCCTCAGCGTTGGTTGCCTTCGTCATTTGCCATTGTACGTGAAGGTTTTACCGAAGAAAACAAAATGATGAACAGCACAATGAAGATTGTCAGGCCCAAAATTACTGAATTTTATAACGAACGGATTCAGGCAATGTACACGAGCGAGGGTAAAAATATACATAACCATCAAAACATAGAGGTTATACAAAAGATATTTGGATAAAAAGAGCTTTATTTCATTAAGTATCGTCGAATTCAAGTGAAACGGGTTATTATTAGGTAGCCGGTACTTGTGATTTAACTATCTAAGCTGTACTTTTGCACGGTTTAATATTTTAAGGAATGATAGTTAAACCGGATATCAAAAAAGAACTTGAAAACCGCATTTTGGTGCTCGATGGGGCCATGGGTACCATGATTCAGGAATACAACCTTACCGAGGAAGATTACAGGGGTGAGCGGTTTGAGGATTTTTCGCATGATCAAAAGGGAAACAATGATCTTTTATGCCTGACACAACCAAATATCATTAAAGAAATTCATGAGAAATACTTAGATGCCGGCGCTGATATAATTGAAACAAATACATTTAATGCCAATCGTATATCGCTTACCGATTACAACCTGCAGCATATAGCCTATGATCTAAACCTGGCCGCGGCAAAAATAGCGAGAAAATCTGTTGATAAGTTCACAGCTTTGACCCCCGACAAGCCAAGGTATGTTGCCGGTTCTATCGGGCCAACCAATAAAACTGCATCACTTTCACCCGATGTAAATGATCCGGGATACCGGGCAGTATCATTTGATGATATAAAGGAGACTTATGCTGAACAAATTAACGGATTGATTGATGGCGGGGCAGAGTTGCTTATGGTTGAAACAGTTTTTGATACATTGAATGCAAAAGCAGCCCTTTATTCAATCGAGGAGATCCTTTCTGAAAGGAATATAAAAATGCCGGTAATGCTTTCCGGTACAATCACGGATGCATCCGGGCGTACTTTATCCGGGCAGACCGTGGAGGCATTTTTGAATTCTGTTTCGCACATTGATTTACTAAGTATTGGCTTGAATTGTTCATTGGGTGCACGCGATTTAAAACCGTATGTAGAAGAATTATCAAAAAAAGCTCCATTTTATATAACAACGCATCCCAATGCAGGTTTACCGAATCAGTTCGGTGAGTACGATGAATCACCGGAAGTAATGGCCGGACAACTTGCTGAATTTGTTAACGATCGAGCAGTAAACGTCATTGGTGGTTGCTGCGGCACTACTCCTGATCATATCAAAGAGTTTGTGAAAATTGCAGCACAAGGCCAAAAACGCGTATTACCAAAATTGAAGGTTGAAACCCGTTTAAGTGGTTTAGAACCTCTGACTGTAAATAAGTTAAGTAATTTTGTTAACATTGGGGAACGAACAAACGTTGCCGGATCCAAAAAATTTGCCCGCCTTATTAAAGAGGAAAAATATGATGAAGCATTGTCGGTTGCTCTTAATCAGGTGGAAGGAGGTGCGCAGGTAATTGATGTATGCATGGATGATGCTATGATTGATGCCGAAAAAGCAATGGTGAGATTTTTAAACATGATGGCATCTGAGCCTGATATATCTCGTTTACCGGTCATGATAGATTCGTCCAAATGGAATGTTATTGAAGCCGGTCTTAAGTGTGTACAGGGCAAAGCCATTGTCAATTCAATCAGTCTGAAAGAAGGGGAAGATAAATTCATAGAACAGGCATCAAAGATTAAGAAATTCGGTGCTGCAGTTGTGGTGATGGCTTTTGATGAAAAGGGACAGGCAGATTCATTTGCAAGAAAAATAGAAATATGTGAAAGGGCATATAACCTCTTAACTAAAAAAATACAATTCCCGTCTCAGGATATCATTTTTGATCCGAATATCCTTGCAATTGCTACAGGAATCGAGGAGCACAACAACTATGCCGTGGATTTTATTGAAGCCACCCGGTGGATTAAAAAAAATCTGCCCAATGCCAAGGTAAGCGGAGGGGTGAGTAACCTTTCATTTTCGTTTCGCGGAAATAACGTAGTGCGGGAAGCTATGCATTCATCATTTTTGTATCATGCCGCACAGGCAGGTATGGATATGGGAATTGTCAATCCGTCTATGCTGGAAGTTTATGATAACATCCCGAAGGACCTTCTTGAAAGGGTTGAAGATGTAATATTTAATAGAAGAGAGGATGCCACGGAGAGGTTAATTGATTTTGCTGAAAGCGTAAAATCGGATGATACACAAAAAGTGGTAAAAAAAGATGAATGGAGGGAAGGGACTGTTCAGGAGCGGATATCCCATTCCCTTGTGAAAGGAATAGATGCTTACATCGAATTGGATATAATGGAAGCAAAAAACCAGTATGACAGGGCACTGGATGTGATTGAAGGCCCTTTGATGGACGGAATGAACATTGTCGGTGATTTGTTTGGTTCCGGAAAAATGTTTTTACCCCAGGTAGTAAAAAGTGCACGGGTAATGAAAAAAGCAGTGGCTGTGTTGCTTCCGTTTATTGAAGAAGAAAAGTTACTTGCCGATGATAGCTCCCCGAATGGTAAAATATTGCTTGCTACCGTAAAAGGCGATGTGCATGATATTGGGAAAAACATTGTCGGGGTGGTACTGTCGTGTAATAATTATGATGTTATAGACCTTGGGGTAATGGTACCCACTGAAAAAATTCTTGCTGAAGCGATTAATCACAAGGTCGATATCATCGGGCTAAGCGGTTTGATAACACCTTCATTGGAAGAAATGGTGGAGGTAGCCCGCGAAATGAAAAAACGAAACTTTAACAAACCACTGCTGATTGGAGGAGCCACAACCTCGAAAATTCATACCGCGGTGAAAATTGAACCAAATTACAACAATGCGGTGATTCACGTAAAAGATGCTTCTAAAAGTGTTGGGGTTGTCAGCCGGCTGTTATCCAAAGATCAGGCACAGAATTTTATCAACGACATAAAATTGGAATATACCCAGTTGAGGGATTCGTACGCGGGAGCCCAGTCAAAAGTGAAATATATTGATCTGGGAAAAGCACGTGCCAACAAATTAAAGATTGACTGGAATAATTCACCGGTTTACAAACCCTCATTTACCGGATTAAAGGTATTTAAAGACTATCCGTTGACGGAAATCAGGGAATACATAAGCTGGATATTCTTTTTCATTGTTTGGCAGTTGAAAGGCAAATGGCCGGATATACTTAATGATCCGAAACAAGGAAAAGAAGCCCGAAAATTGCTGGAGGATGCCAATGCAATGCTTGACCGTATCATTGCCGATGGTATGATGAAAGCCACTGGGGTTATTGGTTTTTATCCTGCTAATTCAGTGGGTGACGATCTGGAAGTGTACAGCGACGAGAACCGAAGTGAAACCGTTGCTGTTTTTAAAAACTTAAGAAACCAGGTTGAGAAATCCCGGGGCACACCAAATTTATGTTTATCGGATTTCATTGCTCCCAAAGAAAGCGGTAAAATTGATTATATTGGCGGATTTGCTGTAACTGCAGGTTTGGGCATCGACCATTATCTCAAGGAATTTGAAGCCGACCACGATGACTACAGCAGTATAATGATAAAGGCACTGGCTGACAGGCTGGCAGAAGCATTTACAGAATTGATTCATACGAAGGTAAGGAGACAATATTGGGGATATGCACCTGATGAAAACCTTTCGCTGGAAGATATGTTACTTGAAAAATACCAGGGCATTCGTCCTGCACACGGATATCCAGCATGTCCTGACCATTCCGAAAAAGAAACATTGTGGAAAATACTGGACGCTGAAAAACACACTGGTATTAAACTGACCGAGAGTTACAGCATGTTTCCGGCTGCATCGGTAAGCGGACTGTTTTTTGCACATCCGCAATCAAGTTACTTTTTTGTTGGCAAAATTTCGGAAGACCAGGTGACCGATTACGCGAGTCGAAAACAGGTAAGTAAAAAACAGGTGGAAAAATGGATAGCTTCTAATCTGAATTACAGTTGATATTTTTAATTCATTCGTTAAATTTCTTTCTTTGCTTCCTGATAAACTGATTTTTGTCACCTTATGAAGATTACGGACATATTTAAAACACAGGAAAAAACATTTTCATTTGAGTTTTTTCCGCCAAAAGATGAAATTGCAGCAGTTGATTTCGGAATAAATGTTGGCCAGTTACTTAAATTATCGCCATCGTTTATGACTGTAACTTATGGCGCCGGGGGATCCAGTCAGCACCGCACCTTCGACCTTGTTGATTATCTGCAAAACAAGATTGGAGTTACCTGCATGGCGCACTACACTTGTGTAAATGCCAGCAGGGAAAAGGTCAGACAGGATATTCGGGAGTTGTATGATAGAGGCATTGAAAATTACATGTTGCTCCGGGGTGATCCACCGAAAGGACATGGATCTTTTAAAGCTCTGCCCGATGGGTTTGCTTATGCCAGTGAACTTATCGATTTTGTTGGTCAGCAGTACGATGTATGCATCGGGGGTGGGGCTTATCCGGAAATCCATCCGGAGGCTGCTTCACCGGAAGACGATATTCAAAACCTTAAACGCAAGGTTGATGCGGGCGCTGAGTTTTTAGTAACACAGTTGTTTTTTATCAATGAACGCTATTTTTTATTTGTTGAAAAAGCCAAACAAGCAGGTATTAACGTGCGCATTATTCCCGGAATAATACCTTTAACCAGTTACCGCCAGATTAATCGTTTTGTGGATATGACCGGTACTGAAATTCCACCTGATCTTAAAGAAAAAATGGAAACCTACAGGAATGATCCAAAAAAGGTGTACCAGGTTGGTATTGATTTCACCATCCGGCAATGCAATGAACTTCTGAAGCAGGGAGCGCCGGGAATTCATTTTTATACCCTGAACAAGTCACGGGCAACCGTAGAAATTTTTGAAGAAATCAATAAATAGGAGCGTTGCCATTTTTCATCATGGCCTGTGCTACTTTGCCGGAACATTTTTAAGTGTATCAACCAGTAAATGCCAGAATTTTTTAACCGAGGGGACAAGCACTTTTTCATCCGGTGAGTGCGGAAAGCGAATGGTTGGGCCAAACGAAATCATGTCCCAACGCGGATAGGTTGCACCCAGAATACCACATTCCAAACCAGCATGAATAGCTTTTATTGCAGGTTCGGTATTGTATGAATTTTTATAAATCTCAACCATTACCTGTTGTATTTTGGAATCGGGATTTGGTTGCCATCCCGGGTATTCCCCGCTGAACGTTATATTCTCATTAGCCAATTGAAAGATACTATCCAGGGTTCTTGCAAGGTCATTTTTAGCTGAATCCGATGAACTTCTGAGCAGACAAAGTATTTCAGCGGTTCCGTTATCAAGCGATGCAATGGCTAAATTGTTAGATGTTTCAACAACACCTGGCATGCTATCACTCATGCGGATAACTCCGTTCGGGCAGGCATAGATTAAATTTACAAATGTATTTGAGAAATTTGCATCTGCACATTTTATGCCATCTTCCACAGCGGGTTGCACTGCAATGGAGAGATCGGTCTCTTTCAGATTAAATTCAGACTTTATGTTGTTGGATTCCTCTTTCACCAATTGCTGAAAACGTTCCTCATAGGACGCCTTGATTGCAACAGTTGCAAATGATTCCCTTGGGATAGCATTTCTCAGGGTACCGCCACTGAACTTACAAAGTTGTGCAAAATCCTCTTCAAGCAGAGGTTTTACTAACCTTGCCATCAGTTTATTTGCATTGCCTCTTCCAAGATGAATATCCAGTCCGGAATGCCCTCCTTTAAGTCCTTTAACAACAATGTTATAAACAACAGCATCTTCCGGCAGGTTCCCGGGATTATAATTCATACTAACGGCAGCATCCATTCCGCCGGCACAACCTACAAATAATTCACCTTCGTCTTCGGAGTCGAGATTTAGCAGGATATCTCCATCTAACAATCCCGGTTTTAAAGCAAATGCACCGCTCATTCCTGTTTCTTCGTCAACGGTGAAAAGAGCCTCAACCGGTCCATGTTCGAGATCTTGGGACTCAAGCACAGCCAGCATAGCAGCAACGCCGATTCCATTATCAGCACCCAGCGTGGTTTTGTCGGCTGTAATCCAGTCTCCTTCCATTTGAAGGGAGATAGGATCTTTCTCAAAATCGTGATTGGTATCGCTGTTTTTTTGCGGCACCATGTCAACATGTGCTTGCAAAACGACCCCTTTTTTATTCTCATTTCCCGGTGTAGCCGGTTTTTTAATAATAATGTTTCCAATTTCATCAACATGGGTTGATAAACCGAGTTTTTCTCCTGCTGACTTTATATAATCAACAACTTGTGCTTCTTTTTTCGATGGCCGGGGGATCCTCGTTAAATCATAGAAATATTTCCAAAGAATGGAAGGAGATAATTGCAATATTTTTTCTTTCATAATTGAAATGTTTCTGCGAATGTAGCAACAATAAACGAGATAAACCGGCATTCAATTTAACAAATAATTAACAAGATTTTGTAAGGATTTTGGGGTAAATAACGAACTAATAAAGTAAATTGCCGTAAATTTATGTATATATTTAAATAGATGAATATCATGAAAAAGTTTGTTATTATAAGTATTTTGTTAGCAGGATTATATTTGGGGTCGGCAGGACAGGAAATAAACTGGTTATCTTTTGAAGAGGCCGTTGAGAAAAATAATGAAAATCCCAAAAAGATAATGGTTGATGTTTATACCGACTGGTGCAGTTGGTGTAAGGTAATGGACAATAACACGTTCAGTAATCCCGTGGTTGCATCCTATGTGAATGATAATTTTTACCCGGTAAAATTTAACGCTGAGCAGGAATCAGCCGTGAATTTTAACGGACAGGTTTACAATTATGTTTCGCAGGGCAGGCGAGGATACCACGAGTTGGCAGCAGTGTTGTTGAATGGAAAAATGAGTTTTCCTTCGGTTGTGTTTCTCGATGAAGATGTTAATGTTATTTATCCGTTACAGGGTTATGTGAAGGCCAAACCATTTGATGAAATTATTAATTTTATTGGCGGAGATAAATACAAAACCACATCGTGGGAAGATTTCCAGGCCTCATACAACTCCCCCCTGACAAATTAAATATTATATTCTTGAAATACAGGGCCATATCTGCAATGCAGGTATGGTTTTTTTATGATCGTAAGTTTTCAATTTCTGATTTTAAATGGCTGTTTTCTTCTTCCAGATTTTTAATTCTCATTCGCAGTTCTTCTTCAGCAGCAGCCTGTTGTTCTGCCATTTCAATTAGTTCCTGCTCTCTTTCCTCTGATTCTTTTTTGGCTGTCTCCAGTTCTTTCATGTTTTTTTGTGCTTCCTTATTTGTTCGTTGTAATTCTTCCTGTGTGGCCTGCATTTCTTCCAGGTTTTGACGGAGTTCTTCTTCTTTGGTTTTTAACTCTTCGGCCTGAATTACAGATTCATCATACATTTTCAAAGCACGTTGATTGGCCTTTTCGGTTGCAAAAACGGAAGTGACGGTGGCACAAATTTTTTCAAGAAAAACAACCTTGATTCCTTTGATTTTTTTAAATGAAGCAAATTCAACGACACCTAAAATATTTTCATCAAGGCGTAATGGAAACAACATCAGGTATTTCGGACTTTTCTCTCCCAGGCCGGAAGTAATCTTGGTATACCCCTCCGGAAGGTTTTTTAATTCGATATGTTTTCCTTCTACGAAACAGGTACCAACCTGACCTTCCCCTATTTCAACTTTCGTTTCTTTAAGCTTTTCCTTACTGCTGGCATAGCTAGCCGTTAATTCCAGAAATTGATTGTTTTCGTCATCATCGTTGAGGAGGAAAAGGCTTCCCTGATCAGCATCCACAAACTTTACCAGGTTTGAAAGAAATGCCTGTGACAAACTTTTGAGATCTTGCTTATTCTCGCTTATGATATCCGAAAATTTAGCCAATCCTTCATTCAGCCAACGCAAATCCTTCTCATCTTTTTGTCGTAGTTTGATTTCGTTCTTTTGCATAATGATCTCTTCCTGCTGTCGATCTACTTCTTCCTGCGATTTTTTGATTTTTTCCTGCAGTGCACGTTTATCTTTTTTAAGTTTACTTTCCCTGAGTTTTATCAGGCCATAAGTGAGCAGGCCAATAAGTAAAACAATTGCAACATAAAAATAAGGGGTTCTCCAAAAAGGAGGTGCAATATTCAGAACCACTTTCACCGGATTATCATTCCAAACACCATCGCTATTTGCACCTTTAAGAAGGAATGTGTACTGTTTTTTAACAAGGTTTGAATATGTGGCATAGCGTCTGTCTGCATCTGTATTGTTCCATTCATCATCAAAGCCAATTAGTTTGTACCGGTACCTGTTCCTTTCAGGATCCGCGTAATGCAGTGCTGCAAATTCAAACGTGATGGTGCGGTGTTGATAAGAAAGATTGAGTTCACTTGTTTCGTAAATGGGTTTTTGCAGTACCACTTCACCTTTGATTTTTTCACCGGGTTTCACGGATTCGTTAAGGATTTTCAGGTTGGTAATCAGTACCCTGGGTTGTTGTGCATTGGATTTAATACTGTCCGGGTAAAAATAAGTAAGGCCATTTAATCCGCCAAAATACATCTTTCCGTCCGGGCTTTGGTAATATGCATCTTCAGAAAACTCATTGCCCTGCAATCCATCTGACTTGTGGTAATTTGTAAATACAATTTCTGATGAATCGGGTGAGAATTTGGATATTCCGTTATCATGGCTTATCCAGAGATTGTTATGTCTGTCTTTTAGTATCCCGTAAATCATGTCATCGCCCAGTCCGTCTTTTTGATTGTAATGGGTAAAGGTTTCCGTTTCAGAATTGAATTTATCCAAACCCATGGCTGTACCAACCCACAATGCGCCATTATTATCAGTGCATATTGAATAAACCCGGTTATCACTAAGCGATTTATAATTGTCCGGGTCATGTAAAAAACGTTGAAAAGTAATTTTACCTACTGAATCCGGGTTGAATCCTTCTTTTATCACTTTATTTAAGCCTCCGCTTTCAGTGCCAATCCAAATATTACCAGAATCATCTTCTTCAATAATGCGGACATAGTTATGACTTAAGGTAGCATTGTCAATGGGGTCATGATGAAACTTTGCAAATTTTTCTGTCCGTTTGTTAAATATGGCTAAGCCATCAAAACTCCCAATCCACAGATAACCAAAGTCGTCTTCGTATATAGAATAAATGGTTCCTTTGGGAGCATCGTTTTCAGTGTCACCTCCTTCAAATGCCCTGAATGCATCGGTTTTTTTATTATATTTTAACAGTGGGCTGTTTCCGGATGTACCAATCCAAATGTTTCCTTCTGTATCATTGAATATTTCTCTTATCCTGTTGTTTGTTAAGCCCGAATTTTCGGAATTGGCCATGTATCTTGTGCATTGACCCGTTTTCATATTCATTTTACACAATCCTTGATCACGTGTTCCAATCCAAAGGTTTCCATAACTGTCTTCAGTTATTTCTCTTACAATATTATTTTGTAAGGTGTTTTCCTTCAGTGGATGACTCCTTATGTTATAAAATTTCTTTTGGTTTAAATTGATTTTGTTAATCCCGCCACTGTTGGTTCCTATCCATAAAACATTGGTATTGTCAAGATATATTGAAGTAATGAAGTCGTCATTTAATCCTTCTGAATGGAAAGGATCATGAGTGAAAATTTGTGTGTATCCTGAACGTAGATTTTTTCTTTCAAGATGATCCCGGTTAAAGCTCCATTTAACTGTGGGAGATTCCTGTACTTCATTTACTACCATGAAATTATCTAAGATCCCGGCAGGGATTTTATCTTCGGCAAACCTTGTGAAATTGTCTGTCCTGTAATTGTACCGATTGTACAAACCATCGATAGTTTCAATCCATAATGCACCTGTACTGTCTTTAAAAATATGGTTTATCCGGTTGTTACTAATGGAACTGGAATCTTTTAGATCAGACTTGTAAACCTTAAAATCATATCCATTATATTTGTTCAGTCCATTCCATGTGCCAAACCACATAAATCCATATTTATCTTGCATAATCGATGATACAGAGTTTCGTGATAATCCATTATCGGAGGTGAGATGCTCAAATATATATTGGTTATCCTGAGCATGTATGAGAAAGGAAATCAGGTTAATTAAAATCAGCAGTGTTTTTTTTATCATGATGAAATGAATTTTTCAACTTGTGAGCCAGGTGTTTTAAAATCAAACAATAATACTGATATACATGATTGTAAGTTACATTTAAAACAACATTATTTGGCAGCAAATATCATTGCCATAGTGATTTGTTTTCTCTACTTTTAGGCAGTTTTAATTTTTCTTACTTCTCAGAATATGAATCAATTTAAAATACTGGTTATAATCCTGACAATTTTTTTAAGCTGTAAAACAAACAATAGAATGGAACAAAATGATCCCCCAGTTGCAAAAGTAAATCCGAAACAATTAACAAAACATAACCATACCAGAATTGATAATTATTACTGGCTCAACGAAAGGGAAAACCCTGAGGTAATTGCGTATCTTGAGGATGAAAATGCTTATACCAGAACGGTGATGCAAAATACTGAGGAGCTTCAGGATAAGCTTTTTAACGAGATCGTTGGCAGAATAAAGCAGGATGATTCTTCTGTACCGTTTTTTGATAATGGTTATTTCTACTATACGCGATACGAGGAAGGTAAAGAATACCCGATATATTGTCGAAAGGCTGGATCTCTTGAAGCACAGGAAGAGGTCATGCTTAATGTAAACAAGATGGCAGAAGGATTCGATTTTTACAACGTAAAAGGTTTGTCGGTTAGCAATGACAACAAGTTTCTTGCATATGGCGTTGATACCTTAAGCAGAAGAATGTATACCTTGCAAGTGAAAAACCTGGAAACAGGCGAGAATCTCGATGTGGAAGTTGCCCACACTTCCGGGGGCTATGCCTGGGCAAATGATAGTAAAACCCTTTTCTATACCCTGAAAGATGAAACAACATTAAGACCTTTTAAGGTAATGAAAATGAATGCATTTGGCTTAGCAGATGAAACAGAAGAAATATTTACCGAATCGGATGAAACTTTCTATACAGGCGTCTATAAAACAAAATCGGAAAAATACATCATCATATCTTCTGGAAGTACATTATCAAACGAGTACAGGTTTGCCGATGCAGATAACCCCGACCACTTTCAGGTATTTCAGCCCCGGGAGAGTGAACTTGAATATGGAATTGCTCATTTCAACGAAAAGTTTCTAATTATTACCAACCTCGATGCTAAAAATTTCAGACTCATGGAAACACCGGTTGATAATACTTCCAAAGAACACTGGCAGGAGGTTATTCCTCATCGCGAAGATGTATTTTTAGAAGAAATTGAGGTTTTTGACGATTATCTTGTTGTAAATGAGCGGAAAGACGGACTTGCCAACCTACGTGTTATGGAATGGCAAACCGGAAATGAACATTATATTGATTTCGGAGAGGAAGCATATGTTGCCGGTATTCATGTAAACCCGGAGTTTGACAGCAAAATGCTACGATTTAGTTATAGTTCACTTACCACTCCATACTCTGTTTTTGACTATCACATGGACACACGAGACAGAGAATTGAAAAAGCAACAGGAAGTGATCGGGGACTTTTCACCGGAAGATTATGAAGCAAAAAGATTGTATGCTCCTTCAAGGGATGGTAAAAAAATTCCGATTTCGATGGTATATCGAAAAGATGTAACATTAAATGAAAAAACACCTTTCTTGCTGTACGGTTATGGTTCATACGGCCATACCATTGATCCGTATTTTAGTTCAGTTCGCCTCAGCCTGCTTGATAGGGGCTTTGTTTTTGCCATCGCCCATATCAGGGGTAGTCAAATATACGGAAGGGAATGGTATGATGACGGTAAAATGCTAAACAAGAAAAATACATTTACTGATTTTATTGACTGTGCCGATCATGTTATTGAGCAAAAATATACGTCTTCGGAACATCTGTATGCCATGGGAGGAAGTGCTGGTGGCTTATTGATGGGAGCAATAGTGAATTTGCGACCACATTTATTTCATGGTGTAATTGCAGCGGTGCCTTTTGTTGATGTAGTAACAACCATGCTTGACGAAAGCATTCCGCTAACTACAGGCGAATATGATGAATGGGGAAATCCAAATGAAAAAGAATATTACGATTACATATTGTCCTATTCGCCGTACGATAACGTTGTGGCGCAGGAATATCCAAACATGCTGGTTACTACTGGTTTACATGACTCCCAGGTGCAATACTGGGAACCTGCAAAGTGGGTGGCGAAGTTAAGAAAAACCAAAACCGGAAGCAATTTGGTCTTGCTTCATACAAACATGGAAGCCGGACATGGCGGAGCATCCGGGAGATTTGAAAAATATAAGGAAACAGCGCTTGAATATGCTTTTCTGCTAATGTTGGAAGAGAACGAATAATGAAGCAATGAAACAGCGAATTACTGTTCAGGAATTGTTACAGATTCTTTTTTGTACAGGTTAATGTATTGCTCAGAAGTATATTCTTCTGTTGTGAGTTTATTTTTTGGGTCCAGAAAAATCGTTAATGTTTTTCCTGCAAAGTCTGCCTGGGTTGCAGTTACAGATATCATAGGTGTTCTGAAAGAAAACCCTATACCATCAATGTTGGTTTCCGCGTTCACTTTATCTTCGAGGAGCACAATATCGTTTTCGAGAACCTGGAATTCAACTTCTACAGGTTGTCCGGTAGCAGAATAAAGGATTTCTGCCTGAAATGTTATTTTATCATCAGCATAAACGGGTTTTTCACTGAACTGAACCAGTCCTTTCATGGTCTGATCTTCTTCATTGTCTTTTGAACAACTAGCGAGCAGGGAGGCAAGAGCAACGGCTAAGATAAGAAAATGCTTCATAGGTGGTTGATTTTAATGACTCATCAAATATAAATGATGCTGATGACCTAAATGTTTAATAAACGTTATGAAATTGTTAACTTCCTTCTTACACAATACCTGCAAATCCCATAAAGGCCAATGCAAGCAATCCGGCAACCACAAACGCGATGGGTACCCCTTTCATTCCTTTTGGCACATTCATCAGGTCGAGATGTTCGCGGATACCCGAGAACAAAGTAAGCGCGAGACCAAAACCAATGGCATTTGAAAGTGCAAATACGGTGCTTTCCGCAAGGTTGAAATCCTTTTGAACGGAAAGTATGGCTACTCCCAGCACCGCGCAATTGGTAGTTATCAACGGAAGAAATATACCCAGCGCCTGGTAAAGTGCCGGACTTACTTTTTTTAAGATAATCTCAACCAGTTGCACTAACGAAGCAATAACCAGAATAAATGTAATGGTTTGCATAAATGAAATCCCGAGTGGTATTAAAACATAATTTTGCAATAAGTATGTTACAATGGTGGCTATTGTCATTACAAATGTAACTGCCCCGGTCATACCAACGGCTGTGGAAATTTTATTGGAAACACCTATAAACGGGCAAATACCCAAAAACTGGTGCAGTACAATATTATTAACAAATACGGCTGAAATAATGATTATCAGATACTCCATTGTTATTGTTTTATTATTCGTAGATTTTCTTTTTTATCCTGTTCATAATGTATATCAGGTAACCCAGTGCAATAAATGCTCCCGGAGCCAGTACAAATATCAAAATTCCGTCTCCATCAATAAATTTATATCCAAATATTGCTCCGCTACCCAGGATTTCTCTTACAGATCCAAGTAAAAACAGAGCAAATGCAAAACCTAAACCCATGCCCAAACCATCAATGATAGAGGTGAAAAGTGTATTTTTTGATGCAAATGCCTCGGCGCGTCCCAGCACCAAACAGTTCACAACGATGAGAGGAATAAAAATGCCCAATTGTTCGAATAAATCAGGCGTATAAGCCTGCATAACAAGCTCTACAATCGTAACAAACGATGCAATAATCACAATATAAGAGGGTATTCTTACTTTGTCGGGTATAAATGCTTTTATAAGTGAAACTACCAGGTTCGACATAAACAATACGAATGTTGTAGCCAGTCCCATACCCAACCCGTTAATAGCGGATGTGGTTACTCCAAGAGTTGGACACAACCCCAGAAAAAGGACAAATACTGCATTTTCTTTGAAAAAGCCTTTACTGAAATTTTGCCATTGATTCATTGTGCACCTCCTTGGTTTATTGCATTATAAGCACGAGTCACTGCTTCGCAGTAAGCGCGGGAGCTGATGGTTGATGCTGTTATTGCGTCAACATCACCTCCGTCTTTCTTCACCTGCAAAGAAAAATTTGCCGGGTTTTTACCATCAAACTGGTCACTCCAGTCGGATTTACTGCTTTGTATTTTATCTCCTAAACCCGGTGTTTCTTTATGTTGAATTACATTGATATCATTTATTGTCCCATTCGGGAGAAAGCCAACCATTACTCGTATGGTTCCGCCATATCCTTTATTTGAATAGCTTTCAACGGCATATCCTATTAATTCCTCTCCATCTTTGGCCGGATAAACGGTTAATGAATCTCCGCCATCTGTTGGAACGTTATAAGCGGATTCAAACGGATTATTTGTAAACCCCGGGATTACATTTTCAATTGCCTGCGTTTTTTTTGCCAGTTTTGCAGCTTCAATGGGATTTTTGGTCAGGTTGTAAACAAAGCCCAATGCTGTAGAGGCTATGAGGGTTACAAGGAATAACGTTACAACCATATTGGTGAAATTTGATTCTTTTTTAGCCATGTTGCACCTCCTTTCCGAAACGTTTGGTTTTTACGTAACGATTGATAATAGGAACAAAACCATTCATAATGAGGATGGCAAAAGATATTCCTTCCGGATAGGCTCCCCAAACACGAATAATCACGGTAATTGCACCAATACCTATGGCGTAAATAGTCATTCCCTTTTTTGTCATGGGTGATGTTACATAATCTGTAGCCATGTAGATGGCCCCAAGCAGGACTCCACCGGTCAGCAGATGGAAAACAGGATCTGCATTTTGCATTGGATTGATGAGCCAGAGAATACCGGTAAAGCCAAAAATAGTACCAAGCGTAATGATGGGAATATGCCATGTAATCACCTTTCGAATGAGCATGTAAAGCAGTCCAAGCACCAACGCTGCACCTGCAATTTCACCAAGAGATCCTCCCATGTTGCCAAAAAACAGGTTTTGATAGCTTGGAATATCATCCATCAGTTGGGGAACAGGTGTTCCGTTTCGCAATCCTTCTTTAATAAAGGAAAGAGGAGTGGGAGCTGTTACTGCATCGGTATAGGAAGTATTAAATCCCATGGGTACCGGAGTAGAAGTCATAGCAACAGGGAATGAAATAAGTAAAAATACCCTGCCCACGAGTGCCGGATTAAAGGGATTATTACCAAGCCCGCCGAAGGTCATTTTACCAATACCAATAGACACAATTGCTCCGAAAACGATCATGTAAACAGGCAGATCCGGAGTGAGGTTAAATGCCAGTAATACACCTGTTACGGCAGCCGATCCATCGGCAATGGTTACCTTTGTTTTTAAAATGTATTTTTGAATCACATATTCAGTAAGTATACAACTGAGCACCGAAACGGTTCCAACAATCAGTACTGTATATCCAAAATAGTAAACGGCAAGTATCATTGCCGGGGCGAGCGCAATGACAACATCATACATTAAACGCGGGATTGTGTCATCACTATGCACGTGCGGTGATGGTGATACATGTAATAATTTAGCCATTATGATTTTCTTGATCTTATGATTTTGATAACATTTGATTTCCCTAAACGAACATAATCCAACAATGGTCTGTCAGCAGGACATATATAACTGCATGATCCACATTCAATGCAATCGGTTATTCTGTTGGATTCAGCTCTGTCGTACATTGCTTTTTCCGAAAGAGTCATGAGTAGATATGGCTCCAAAGCCATTGGACAGACACTGACACATTTGGTGCAACGAATGCACGCCTTCATGGATTTTCTAACCGATTCAGGTTCCGGGATGACCAAAATCCCCGAACTTCCTTTAATGACAGGTATATCGAGTGAGTTCAGTGCTTTTCCCATCATTGGTCCGCCACTGATAACCTTGCCGGTGTCTTCAGGAAGTCCCCCTGCTGCTTCAATAACATTTTTTACCGGTGTGCCAATTCTCACCCGATAATTTTGTTTGGAAGTCATGGATTTACCTGTAACTGTAAGCACCCTTTCCATCAGTGGTTTATTTTTCTGGACAGCTTCATAAACAGCAAAAGCACTTCCAACATTAAAAACAACAGTTCCCACATCAATGGGTAGTCCGCCGGGAGGTACTTCCCTGTTTAAAACGGCTTTAATGAGTTGTTTTTCACCTCCCTGTGGGTATTTAACTTTTAGTGGCTGAACCGAAATGCCATCATACGAAGATGCCAGCTTTTGCAAGTACGCGATTGCATCCGGTTTATTATTTTCAATTCCAATAATGGTCTTATTTACTCCCAGTGCTTTCATCAGTAATCTGGCCCCCACAAGTATCTCTTCGCCTTTTTCGAGCATCAGCATATGATCGGCTGTTAAATAGGGTTCACACTCAACGCCATTGAGAATGAGGTGATCTGCTTTTTTGCCTTTTGGGACTGAAAGCTTTACGTGCGATGGAAAAGTTGCCCCGCCCAACCCTACGATTCCTGCCTCCTGAACTTTTTTGACAATTTCTTCCCCGGTAAGGTCGATATCTTTTTTTATATTGTCATCCCTGATGATTTCATCCATCCATTCATCACCATCCACCTGAATGATAACTGACATTTTTTTGTAGCCACTCACATCCATCACAGGATCAATTTTTAATACTTTTCCGGATACGGATGAATGGATAAACGCGGATACGAATCCTTCTGCTTTGGCAATTACCTGACCTGCTTTAACATCGTCGCCTTTCTTTACCAGAGGAGTGGCAGGGACTCCAATGTGCTGTGCAATAGGAATGGTTGCGATGTCGGGCGGTGGTAGAATTTTGATTTTATTTCCTGCTGAAAACTTATGTTCGGGAGGATGAATACCTCCTTTTGTAAATGTTTTTAACACGATTATTGTTCCCCTTTCGTTTTAGTCTCTGAGTTTTTACTTTCAGCAGCTTTGATATCTGCTGTATTATCTTTTTTAGTGTTATCTTTTGCTGCTGGTGCCTGCTTTTCTTGTTTTGGTTTAGGGGGAGGGAATCCAATTTCAATGATTGCATTGGTTGGACATTCCGGAACACATTTTCTGCATAACCGGCATTTATCCGGGTCGATATAGGCGAGGTTATTATTCATGGTAATGGCATCAAAAGGGCATACCTTGAAGCATTTGCTGCATCCGATGCAAGCAACCTCACAGTTTTTCTTTGCAACGCCTCCCTTATCTTCGTTAATGCACGAGACAAATATTTTTCGATCTTTTTTATTTCTTTTTCTTAGTTCGATGATGTCATTCGGGCATGCAATCACACATGCATTGCAGGCTGTGCAATTTTCATCGATAACCTCCGGCAGTCCTGTTTTGGTGTTCATATGGATAGCATCAAAATCGCAGGCTTCCTCGCAATCACCGTAACCCAGGCATCCGTACTGGCAGCCTGTATCACCAGAGTATAGAGCAGAAGAAATAGCGCAGGAGGCAGCACCGTCATACTGATTGGTTTTTGGGCGGTGGTCACAGGTTCCGTTACATCGTACTACTGCAACTTTTGGTTCCTGACCGGCAGTTTCCTTTCCAAGTATTTTAGCAGCTTTTTCCATGGTATCATTTCCGCCAACCGGACAATAAAACTCACCAATGTCATCCGATTTCACCAGGGCTTCAGCAAAATTTCTACATCCTGCAAATCCACACCCACCGCAATTTGCTGCAGGCAATATTTCTTCAACCATATCAATGCGTGGATCTTCATATACTTTGAATTTTTGCGCAACAAAATATAATATTACAGCGGCTACCAATCCTATACTGCTTAATGAAATAATTGTATATAAAAGTATTTCGTTCATACAATGAAATTATTCGTTTTTTAATAATGTGAACTGCATGTGCTCCTTAATTTTTTCTCTGAATAAATAGAGGGCAAAATAATAAGGAATCAATGCTGCGATGGATATAACACCCGACAAAGCCTCTTTACCTGTTGCGAAATTGATTGAAAACAAAAGAAATATTACGATAAAAAATGGTATAACATAACCCATCATAAGGGCTTTAAAACCGTTTGATAAATTCATTAAAACACGAACGGATTCCCCTTTTCTAAATGTTGCGTGCGATTGTCGAATATCAATAATTTTTTTCTTCATATCCGCGGCACCGCATATTCCTTTGGCATGGCATGAGCCACAGGCGGAGGTGGATTCAATGGTTACTTTGATATTATCTCCATCAACTTCCTCGATAATCCCTGTATGCTCAATAGGTTTTGAAGAATTCATACATTTACTCCATCAGGTAAAAGACAAATTTAATCATGTTGATCAAAATTTAACCTTATATTAGTCAGCCTGATTATTATTTATTATAATTATAAATAAGTATTCAAATAGTCATTAAACCATTGACGTATGCGGTATTTCTTGCAACGTGTTTGATGTTTTACAGGGAATTTAGATGTCAGGTTCAGTCAATCGAAAATGCATTCAGGTTGTATTTTAAGTTCTCCCAGGATTTTATTTTTACTTTAATATTACCAACAATGATGGGTGATTCCGCGTACACGGGTATTCTGTTTTTGTCATCGGTAACCCAAAGTTTTAATGTTTCCCCTCCTTTGAAAACAGTTCCTTTTACGACACTTGCCGAGAATTTCAAACATTTAAATTTACCAACTCCTTTTACTTTTTTATCTTCTTTGCCAAGATATCGAACATATAAACTGTAAACTTCGCGATCGAGCAGAATGGTTAACGGTATCGTATCATTTTTCTGTATACCGGCCATTTCAATATTTCGCATATAATAAATAATGGAAACGATATCAAAAGTGCAATCGGTTATTTCAACTGTATCGAGCTGCGCGGGATCTTCATTCGCTTTCGAATAGGAATAAGCCAGGTTTTGTTTCCGCAGGTATCGGTAATTGATGTCAATTTTAAATCCACCTTCGTATACATCTCTCTTGTAAAATACAGGTTTTAATGTATTGGGGTCAACCCATGATTCGTATTTATCCCGCACTTTAAAAAATAAATCCCAGTTTTTATATGTGTAACCATAACCTTGAAGGTGCAGCAAGGGATTTTTATTTTGATTTGTTTCTGTAACGCGAAAGTTAACTTCTCCTACATCCGTGAAAACAATAAACCAATTGTATGATATAACATATGTGATTGACTCTCCCGGAAGGAAACGTATTTCGTTTATATCACAATCAGCATGTTGGGTTTTTCCGGATGCAATGCAAAGCACAAGAAATGTACCTGTTATAAAGGTTCTGGCACTTAAAATCACAGTAAGAAACGTTGAGGTTGTTGAAATAGTTTTATTCCGTCTCGATGAAATTAAATTTTGTTTCAAGAATGGCTTCATAATACTCCCCTTTTTCCATAATGTCATCATCCCCTTCTTCATAATACCAGTTGATGGTAAGCTTAAAACCTTTTTTGGAGATGTCGACCAATGCTCTCAAAATATGCAGCAAAGATTTTGAAGATCCGCTATTAAAATACTCCAGTTCTATGTCAACCGTTGTTGTATCACTTGGATTTTGGCAATAATAATATGTCCATTCAAACAGATCATCATAAAATTTTGTAGCATCTTCAGGGATGGATCTCCCGCTAATCCTTAATTTACCATCAACACTGAAGCTTACTTCAGGTGTTTTTTTGGTACTTTGTTTTAGCAGGTTCTCCATGATAGAAAAATAAGTTTAAATATACTATATTTTGAAATATAAAAAAATTACTTACTGAATGCTGTTTTTGCTGGCAAAAATAATATAGTTAAATTGAACAGTTTAATAATTTATGCATTTATTGCAAGATACTTATTTTATTGTTGAAATTTTAAACGGTTAAGATATGGATACCTATCAGCCTGTTTTTTCTGCACTTACATTTTCGGCAACTATGCATCGCCATCAAAGGAGAAAAGGATTCAATTCCATTCCTTATATAAATCATCCCATCGGAGTGGCTGATTTAATTGTCAGAGTTGCCGGGGTGGAAGATGTCCGGGTAATTCAGGCTGCCCTGCTCCATGATGTTGTAGAAGATACCAATGTTACCATTGAAGAGATACAGAAGAATTTTGGTAATGAGGTTGCAACCCTGGTTGAGGAATTAACCGATGATACAACACTTACTTCACCAAAGCGCAAGGAAATACAACTAAAAACGGCTTCTTTGTTAAGTGATAAGGCCCGATTGATTAGGATTGCCGACAAAATCTGTAACATTGACGACCTGATGAAATATCCTATGCCGTGGTCGAGAAAACGCAAGATCAGCTACCTTCAATGGGCCGGTAAAGTGGTGGAACAATGCAAGGGTATCAATGAAGAACTTGAGAAGCTCTTTGATGAAACCTCCGGTAAAGCCTTTGCTCAGTTTCGGTAATTGTTATTCAGATCAGTTACCGGAAAAGAATTTAGTAGCTAAACCTGGCCATTGGTGTTACGGATTGATCGGTAAACAACCCCTTTTTATATTTATGAAAACCTGTGATGGCAATCATAGCGGCATTATCCGTAGAAAATCGAAACTCAGGGATATATACATTCCAGTTCCGGTTTTTACCTTCGGTAATAAAGGTTTCTCTTAAACCTGAATTCGCTGAAACGCCACCTGCAATTGCGATTTCACCAATTTTATATTTATCACAGGCCATTACAGTTTTTTCAAGTAATATTTCGATAATGGTCTGCTGAAGTGAGGCACATAAATCATTCTTATTTTCTTCAATAAAATCAGGTTTTTTTTTCACTTCATCTCTCAAAAAATAGAGGAAAGATGTTTTTAATCCACTGAAACTATAGTTAAAATCTTTCATTTTAGGTTTGGCAAATGAAAACTGATTGGGATTACCATTTTTTGATAGTTTATCGATCATCGGGCCTCCCGGATAGGGCAGGCCCATGACCTTGGCGCATTTGTCAAAAGCCTCTCCGGCAGCATCATCGATGGTTTGACCTATAATTTCCATTTCCAGGTAATCTTTTACTAACACAATTTGCGTATGACCTCCGGATACGAGCAGACATAAGAAAGGGAATTTTGGAGTTGTTACCGGTTTATTTTTATCCATAATAAAATGAGATAAAACATGAGCCTGTAAATGATTTACTTCAATAAGCGGAATGTTGTTGGCCAATGCAAACCCTTTTGCAAACGATGTTCCCACGAGCAATGCTCCAAGAAGCCCGGGACCCCTGGTAAAAGCAACAGCATCAATTTCAGCAGGGTTTATTCCGGCCGATGTTAACGCCTGGTTAACAACAGGCACAATGTTTTGCTGATGCGCTCGCGATGCCAGTTCGGGCACCACACCTCCGTAATCTTTATGAATTTTCTGATTGGCTATAAAATTGGATAACAAGTAGCCATCACTGATTACCGCGGCTGACGTATCGTCACATGATGATTCAATCCCAAGTATATTTGTCGCCATTGTTGTATTTTTTTTTGAAAAATGAATAACATTCTTTTTTGTTCACTCGTTACAAATAAACCACGCTAAGTTTCAATGAATCTGCATTTTTTAGTATTATTGGCTTAATTTTTGAAATCCATGTTTAAATTCATGTTTTCTCCTGTTGACAAAGATTAAAAAAACATATAAAACCCTGTTTCTTTTTTTGCTAATCGCCGCTTCTGTGCCGGCAACAGCTTATATCTTCCTGCAATCCAATAAGGTTCAGACACTTCTGGTTAATATATTTACCAAGGAGATCTCAGATAACCTGAAAGCCAGAATTTATATTGAATCAGCAAAAATATCCTTTTTTAACAGGATTCGGTTAAATAAATTGTACATTGAAGATCAAAACCAGGATACGCTGTTGTTTGCGGAGACTGTGCACATTAACCTGAAACGAATTGATAAGAAAAACCGGGTTGTGGATATTAGTAAAATGGAATTTGAAAACGCAGATATTCGGTTTCGAATAGATTCGACAAGGACTATCAATTTTCAGTTCATTATTGATGAATTGAAAAGCAATAAAAAGAAAAAACACAAAAAAAAACATAAACGTCTGGAATTAAATTTCGGTAAAGTTACATTTTCTGAATCGCAGTTTCATTTAACCAATTATTACAGTAATGACCGCGCTTCGGGAGTAGATTTTAGCGACTTTCACCTGGAGAACATGGAGTTGGAGGTTGAAGATCTGTATGTAAAAGGTGATTCCGTACAAATGAATATTAATGATTTGGTATTTCTTGAGAAAAGCGGTTTCGCGAATACTTTTTTCTCTGCACAGGCCAATATTGGTAAAAATCATCTCATCTTTGATGATGTAACTTTTCAATCTACATCTTCCAGTCTGGAATGCCCAAAGGTTGCACTAAGGTTTGATTCCTATAAAAATTTTTCGGATTCCGGTTTATTTGAAAAAGTAGATTTTGATATCCACCTTCATCCGAGTATTATTGATATTGTTGACCTTGCATACTTTGCACCAGGCCTGCAAAAGGTAAATAAAATTACAACCGCGCAAGGCAGAATTTACGGTAAACTGAGTAATTTAAAGGGCAAAGATGTGCAACTATCTTATGGCAGAGGCACCATTATTAATGGTAATTTTAATATTAACGGATTACCAGGTATCGAAGATGCTTTTTTATATGTGGATGTGAAGAATTTTAATACCCTGCACGATGATCTGGAATCCTTTATTTTGCCACTTTCTCCTGAAATGACGAAGCTGCCTGACAATATAAGAAATCTTGGCAAAATACAGTTTAAAGGCAAGTTTACTGGATTTATCGATGATTTTGTTACCTATGGGAGTTTTAACACAAGGTTAGGAAATTTTTCAACGGACTTGTTGTTCAAACCATTAAAGAAAGGTGAAATTTCATACAGCGGAAATTTAAAATCACAGGACTTTGAACTGGGAGAATTAATTTTAAATAAAAATGAGCTTATTGGCAAAATCACCCTGGATGCAAATGTCAATGGAATTTTACGAGACAATCACGGAATTCAAGCAAACATCGAAGGAAAAATAAATGGTTTTGAGGTTCATGATTACAACTACCAGAATATAGCGCTTTCTGGAGCACTAAAAGATAATTCATTTGACGGAAATCTGGTTGTTGAAGACCCAAATTGCGAATTGGAATTCAATGGCCGAATCAGCTTTGACGATGAACTGGCAGACTTTGATTTTAACGCCAATGTTACACAGGCAAATTTGTATAAATTAAACATTGACAGGTCTGATCCTTCCTCTTTCGCCTCGTTTCTGCTGCAGGCAAACGGAACCGGTAGAAATCTTGATGAATTTAACGGCGAAATCAATTTATTGAATTCATTTTTCTCAAAAAGCGATAAACAAATTCAGTTGTATGGCTTTCGTTTAATGGCTAAAAACACCCTTGATACAAGTAAAATAACCATACGTTCAGATTTTTTGGATGCAGATATTGCCGGGAAATATGAATTTAAGTACATCAACCATTCACTAAAGCATTTTATTAACAAGTTTGTACCATCTCTGTATTCTGATTTTGAGGATTTCAAACAGTCTGCACAAAATGATTTTTTGATCAAGGGGCAATTTAAAAATACACAGTCCTTTACCAGTTTTTTCACACCCGGTATAAAAATTGCCGAAAATACAAGCTTCAATGTAACCTACGACCCGGATAGCAGTTTGATGCAGTTTCATATAGAATCACCCGAATTTGCATATAATAATTTTACATGGAGCAATGTATTTGTGGATGCATTCTCAAAAGACAGTTTGTTGTCAGTGGAATCAGGGAGTAAATATTTTAAAGTAAATGAAAATATTGAACTTGAAAATTACAGTGTTTACCTGGATGTATTTTCAGATTCGTTAGAGTTTTTGTCGCGATGGCACAACTGGGATACGGTTTTATACAAAGGTTCGATCAACGCTCATGGCCGGTTTGATAAGGATATAAGTGCAGGAACCAGGCTTGCATTGAAAATCCCCTCTTCCAAAATTATCATGGGTGATTCCATATGGAATCTGCAGCAATGTAATATTTTGATTGATTCATCCGTGATAAACATTGATCGGTTTAAAATTGAACGTGATAATCAGTCTTTTCTTGTGGCAGGGGATATTTCAAAAGATAAGAATGATGTTCTGCAAATCCAGTTCAATAATTTTAAACTGACGAATTTCAACATTCTCACAAGAAATAAAAACATGTTGCTGGATGGTACATTAAATGGTAATTCAACCATATCGAATGTATATCACGACCTAACATTTGCAACGGATTTGCACATTGATGTCCTGCAACTAAACAATGAGTTGATTGGTGATACGTATGTGAAATCAGGTTACGTTTCAAATAAGAAAGTTATTGATATACATGCATTTTCAACACGCGGAAGCCTTAAAACATTTGAAATAAAAGGGGACTATCATCCCGAAAGCCGCGGGATGGATTTTAATATTAAACTTAATAAACTGCGGATCAATTTATTGAATCCTTATGCAAAAGGCATTGCTTCCAACATCATGGGAATTGCTTCCGGTAAAGTAACGCTGATTGGAACCATCAACAAACCACTTTTTAATGGAAACATTGATTTTAATAAAACCTCGTTTAAAGTTGATTACCTGAATACACAGTATTCTTTTTCAGATGCGGTTAAAATTGTAAATAACAATATCATATTTGATGGTTTAAAAATATTTGATGCAGAAGGAAATGTGACTACCGCAAGTGGTGCAGTATCAAACTCATACCTGAAAGATTTTAACCTTAATCTTACATTCAATGCTAATGATTTTCTTTTTCTGAAGACCACATATGCAGATAATCAGGATTTCTATGGAAATGCCTACGCCTCGGGGCGGGTAAGTATAAAAGGATCACCCAAAGACATTACCATTGATGTAAATGCCCGAACCAGTGAAAAAACGCAGTTCAATATTCCTTTAAATGCCGAAGAGAATGCGACAACACACGATTTTGTGAGGTTCATAAACCCCAACCAGGAGAGAGAGCATTCCGTTAAAAATGTGAATCCACGAAATATAACCGGGATAAAACTCAATTTTGATTTGGATATCACTCCGGATGCTGAAGTGCAGTTAATTTTCGATTCAAAAATTGGTGATATAATCCGCAGTAGAGGATATGGTGCTATTAAACTCGAGATAAATACAACCGGAAAATTTAATATGTTTGGTGATTACACCATTACCGAGGGTGATTATTTATTTACGCTTAAAAACATCATCAATAAAAAATTTACGGTGGATGAAGGCAGTTATATTAGTTGGAACGGTGATCCTATGGACGCTAACATAAACATAAAAGCAGATTACAATACCAAGGCCAAATTATCCAATTTATTTCCGGAGGAGGCGGAAGGTAATGCCGAAATGAGTGATTTTTATAATTCCAGAATACCGGTGGAATGCCAGATTGAAATGACAAAACGCCTGGTAAACCCTGAACTGGCATTCGCCATTAACCTTCCGACGGCCGATCCTGAAACCCGCACAAGGGTGGCAAATTCTATAAATACAGAGGAGGAATTAAGCAAGCATTTTCTTTCATTGTTGGTTATTAACAGTTTTATGGTTGATCCCAACCGGGTAAGTCCAAACCAGAATTACCAGGGTTCATATTCTGCCCAGGGAGCCCTTGGTGTTACAACCAGTGAATTGTTCTCAAATCAATTGAGCCACTGGTTATCACAAATGAGTAATGATTTTGATATTGGTATCAACTATCGGCCAGGCGATGCCATAACCACCAAGGAGGTGGAATTGGCATTATCAACAAAAATTTTAAATGACCGTGTTAGTATCAACGGAAACCTTGATGTTGGTGGAAAAAATGAACATGTTACAGCGCACACAAGTAACATTGTAGGCGATTTTGATGTAGACGTGAAAATAAACAAAAGTGGAAAATTGCACGTGAAAGCTTTTAATAAAGCAAATGATAATTTATCATATTATAGTTCCGACTATACGCAGGGGGTAGGTATATTCTTCAGAGAAGAATTCGATTCCATTGAAGAATTACTGGCCCGCTATCTGAAAAAAATAAATGGTGGTTCATCAAAACAAAATGATAAAGATGATTCATAAAAAAATTATTTTCGCGTGTAAAATGTATAATTTTGAATTTCCATTTTTTTTGCAATACTAAGCTGAATAAAAGTTCGTTTTAGGATAAATTAAAGATTGAATTATGTTTACCTTGTTACAAATTAATGTTGCTGATACACTAACTACCGCTGAGAATGCCGAACAAGTAAGGTTATCATTGTTTGAACTCGCTTTTAAAGGTGGTTGGGTAATGATACCCATTATTCTGTTATCAATCATTGCAGTCTATATCTTTTTTGACAGATATTTTGCAATACAGAAAGCTTCGAAAGGAGATATTAACTTTATGAATCGTATTAAAGATTACATTCATGATGGAAAAATTGATTCAGCATTGACACTTTGCCAGTCAAACTATACACCTGAGGCGCGAATGATTGAAAAAGGTGTTCAGCGTATCGGGCGACCATTGGACGATGTAAGCGCTGCTGTTGAAAATGTTGGTAAACTGGAAATTTACAAGCTGGAGAAAGGTTTGCCGTTACTTGCTACCGTAGCAGGTGGAGCGCCGATGATCGGTTTTCTTGGAACAGTAATGGGAATGATACGCGCTTTTTATGATATGTCAATGGCCGGCAATAACCTTGACGTTGGTTTGCTTTCCAATGGAATCTATACCGCGATGGTAACAACCGTAGCAGGACTAATTGTTGGTATCATCGCTTATTTCGCGTACAACATTCTTGTGGCAAATGTTGAAAAGGTGGTTAACAAGCTTGAGGTAAATACCACTGAGTTTTTAGATTTGTTAAGTGAACCCGCAAAATAAAGAATCATCATGGCACTACGTTCAAGAAACAGGGTTAGCGTTGCATTTAGCATGTCATCAATGACAGATATCGTCTTTTTATTATTGATATTTTTTATGTTGACATCTACATTGATTGCACCGAATGCTTTGAAATTACTGTTGCCTCAGAGCAATTCACAAACAGCCGCTAAACCCATTACATCGGTTTCTATTACACGCGATTTCGAATATTACATTGGATCGGACAGGGTTCAATTTTCCGATTTGGAAAGATTATTGCATGAAGAATTAAGAGGAAAACCCGATCCCACGATTTCATTGCATGTGGATCGCAGTGTTCCCATGGAACAGGTTGTCAGAGTTATGAACATAGCAAAAAACAATCGCTATAAATTGATACTTGCAACAGAACCTTTATAACTGGTTTATGCAAATTAAAAAAGAAGGCTTCGTAGGTACGATTATTTTTCACGTTGGACTGTTATTGGTGTTCATCTATTTTGGTTTTACAACACCACTGCCATTACCAGCCGAACAGGGGATCCTGATTAATTTTGGGGATTCTGAAACCGGATTTGGAAATGTTGAACCCCGGCAGTCAAGGCAATCACAGCAACAACAGCAAAGTACACCTCCACAGCCGGTACAGCCTTCTGATCAGCAGGTAATGACCCAGGATTTTGAAGAATCCGCGGCAGTTGAATCTGCACCGAAACAACCACAGAGAACAACCAAAAGGGAAACATCAGAGACAACAGAACAACCCAGGGAAGAAGTAAAGGAAGAACCCGAAAAGCCTAAACGCGAGGTGAATCGAAATGCACTTTATAAAGGGCGAAATGAATCCACCCGACAAAGTAATAGTGAAGGTGCAACCTACCAGGGCGCAAACCAGGGATCTCCAACAGGCTCCCCTGAAAGCAATGATCGGACTCTTGGCTTAAGCCTTGGCGGAGGTGGAATTTCTGTATCTCTTTCCGGCCGTACACCTCAGAATTTACCTAAGCCTGAATACAACCAACAGGTGGAAGGCAAAGTAGTTGTGCAAATTACGGTGGATCGAAACGGAAATGTCACCCAGGCTGTACCGGGTGTGAAGGGATCGAACACCCTTGACAGCTATTTGCTGGCAGCGGCAAAAAGGGCTGCCATGCAGGCAAAATTCGACCGAAAGCCTGGTGCTTCGGCTTATCAGCAAGGGACCATTACTTACAATTTCAAATTAAATTAAGATCGTATTTGCTTTAAACAAGATGGATTATTCCGAAAAGATGCAAAATAGCAAATACAAGTACTGCCAATAAAAATATGCGCATAAATTTAACCCCCCAGCGTATTGCAAGTTTAGATGCAACGAATGCACCCGACATATTACCTGTGGCAAGCAGAAGGCCAAGTTTAATATCAACCTGCCCGTGGATAATAAAAATGAGGAGTGTCACCGGGATGTAGAGTAAAACAATAAACAATTTTAACGGATTCGCGCGCAACAAATCAAGTCCGGCTCCAAGTACCAGACCCGCCAGGATGAAAAAACCCACACCAGCCTGGATAAAACCACCATACAATCCAATGAAAAAGAAAATAATAAATTGAACGTAATTTGGTAATTGATTTACCCTTCCTGCTTTTCCTTTAATCCACACATCAGGTCGAAAAAGAACGATAATGAACATGATAATGAAAAGCCCCCCAATGACTTTTTCCATAACATCATCGTTCAGTTCAACTGCAATCTGCGCACCTGCAATTGATCCAAGAAGTGCATAAATGCCATATTTCCAGCCAAGTTTATAATCGAAAACCTTTTGCTTATGGAAGCTGGCTACTCCAACTATGTTTTGAAGCAGAATGGCGATTCTGTTGGTTCCGTTGGCTACATTGGCCGGCAGACCCAAAAACATGAGCATAGACAGTGATAATAATGAGCCACTTCCGGCGAATGTATTAATAAAACCTGCTGCAAACCCCACCGCGATGAGGGCTATAACCATGTACCACTCCATATCATAATTTTCATTCAGTGAGGTTGGATATTCCTGTTATGCTAATATGCAAACAATGGATATCCATTCATTAAATCATTCACTTTTAAATGGATATCATGAATGACCTCTTCGTTTTCAATGTTTTGAATAACCCGGTCAATGTACTCCACCATGGTATCAATAACATCTTCTTTTACCCCGCGTGTTGTAATGGCAGATGTACCAACACGTATACCTGAAGTTTGAAACGGTGACCGGCTATCAAATGGCACCATATTCTTATTCAGGGTGATATCTGCTTTCACAAGGGTATTTTCAACCTGTTTTCCGTTTACATTGGGTACTTTTGATCGCAAGTCAATGAGCATGGAGTGATTGTCCGTACCTCCACTGATAACCTTATATCCTCTTTTCATAAATGAATCGGCCATCACTTTTGCATTTTTTATTACCTGTTCAATATAATCTTTATATGAAGGGGACAGTGCTTCGGCAAATGCCACAGCCTTTGCTGCTATGATATGTTCAAGCGGGCCTCCTTGAGTTCCCGGAAAGACAGCAGAATCCAAAACCTGCGACATTTTTTTAATAGTACCTTTCGGAGTTTTATGTCCCATTGGGTTTTCGAAATCTTCACCCATGATGATTAATCCACCCCGCGGGCCTCTTAGGGTTTTGTGTGTTGTTGTTGTAACAATGTGGCAGTGCGGAAACGGATGGTTCAAAAAACCTGCGGCAATTAAACCTGCCGGATGCGCAATATCAGCCATCAACAATGCACCCACCTTGTCGGCAATGGCTCTCATTCGTTCAAAATCCCAATCCCTTGAATAAGCCGAAGCGCCGGCGACAATGAGTTTTGGTTTTTCTTTGATGGCCAGTTCTTCCATCTTATCGTAGTCAATCAGCCCCGTATCCGGGTTAATTTCATAAGAAACCGGTCGATACAAAATACCCGAATAATTCACATGCGAACCATGGGTCAGATGCCCTCCGTGTGACAGATCCAAACCGAGAAAAGTATCGCCAGGCTTCAATACTCCGAGCATTACTGCCGCGTTTGCCTGTGCCCCGGAGTGGGGCTGAACATTCGCCCATGCGGCACCAAAAAGCTTTTTTGCCCTGTCAATGGCTAACTGTTCAACTTCATCAACTACCTGGCACCCTCCGTAATACCTCTTTCCCGGTAAACCTTCAGCGTATTTGTTTGTAAGATATGAACCAGCCGCTTCCATTACCTGTTCGCTAACAAAATTTTCTGATGCGATTAGCTCTATTCCATTCAGTTGCCGCTGGTGTTCCTGGTTGATTAAATCAAAAATTTTTGTATCTCTGTTCATGTTGAAATGCATTAAATTAAAGGAAAAAGCAAAGGTAATGGATTGATGACATCAAATCAACAATTTTTATTCACATCGTGTTCATTCAATGGATTTGATATTTTTGCATTCAACAAGTCAAATTCCTGTAATTTTTGTAATTTGGCACAATTTTTAATAATCGAAAAACCAAAAGACGATGGCATTTACTGATGAAAAGATTATATATGAAGGTTTAACTTTCGATGACGTGTTGCTTGTACCGGCTCATTCGGAAGTTATGCCAAGAGAGGTTGATATTTCAACCCAGTTTACAAGAAACATTCAATTGAAGGCCCCGATGGTGTCAGCAGCGATGGATACAGTAACAGAAGCTTTTATGGGCATTGCTATGGCCAGGGAAGGTGGAGTAGGTGTTATTCATAAAAACATGTCGATTGAAGAGCAGGCACGACAGGTAAAAATGGTGAAACGTGCAGAAAATGGAATGATATACGACCCAATTACCATTCGTAAAGAAAAAACTGTTGGGGACGCACTGGATATCATGCAGGAATTTAAGATTGGAGGAATTCCTGTTGTAAATGACGGTCATAAGCTGATTGGGATTGTAACCAACCGGGATTTAAGGTTTGAAAGAAATCACCGCAGACCTATTTCTGAGGTTATGACACATGAACGAATCATCACTACCACCCAGGAAACAGACTTGGAACAAGCTGCAGATATTTTGCAGGAGTATAAAATAGAGAAGCTTCCTGTTGTTGATGAAGAAAATACGCTTATAGGGCTGATTACTTACAAAGACATTACCAAGGCCAAGGACCGGCCAAATTCGTGTAAGGATGAAAAAGGAAGGCTACGGGTAGCCGCGGCCGTGGGGGTAACTGCTGATTCATTTGACAGAATCGCGGCACTTGTGGAGGCTGATGTTGATGCTTTTGTTATTGATACCGCGCATGGTCATTCAATACATGTATTACGATTACTAAAAGAAGTTAGGAAACTCTATCCTGAGAGCAATATTGTAGTTGGTAACATTGGTACCGCGGAAGCTGCAAAAGAGCTGGTGAAGGCTGGCGCCGACGCGGTTAAGGTTGGTATTGGCCCCGGTTCTATATGCACAACCAGGGTTGTTGCCGGTGTGGGCGTTCCACAGCTTTCTGCCATATATCATATTTCAAAAGAATTAAAGGGTAGCGGTGTTCCGGTTATTGCCGATGGTGGATTACGTTATTCAGGCGATATTGTTAAAGCCCTGGCAGCCGGTGCCGACTCCGTTATGGCAGGTTCCCTGTTTGCCGGAGTTGATGAATCTCCCGGAGAAACTATTATTTATAACGGCAGAAAGTATAAATCATATCGCGGTATGGGCTCGATGGAGGCAATGCAAACCGGCTCAAAAGACAGGTATTTTCAGGATGTTGAAGATGATATCAAGAAACTCGTGCCGGAAGGTATTACAGCAAGAGTTCCATATAAAGGACTGTTGTCGGAAGTGATCTACCAAATGATTGGTGGATTACGCGCTGGTATGGGCTATTGCGGTGCATCATCCATCAAAGAACTTCACAATGCAAAATTTGTGAGGGTTACCAATGCCGGTGTTATTGAAAACCACCCTCATGATGTTACAATTACTCGTGAAGCACCCAATTATAGTAGATAATATCCCAATTGATTTTACGTTAATTAAACGAAAACTAAATACCCAGCAGAAATGAAAAGAATACAAACATTTTTTTATGTAATGGTTTTTATGGCCTTGCCTGTGATTGGTCAATCCGATGAAGAGGTTTTAATGACAATTGGAAATGAAGATGTTACAGTTGAAGAATTTTTGAGAATTTACAATAAAAACAACAATATTGGACCGGAAGAAAACAAAAAATCGATGGAGGAATACCTTGATCTGTTCATCAACTTTAAGCTGAAAGTTTTGGAAGCAGAAAACAGGGGAATGGATACTTTGACCTCATTTATTGATGAATTAACAGGATACCGCGATCAATTAGCGAAACCATATCTGCGAGATGATAGTTTTGATGATCTTCTGATAGAAGAAGCTTACGAGCGAATGAAATATGAGGTCAATGCCAGTCATATCATGGTGCGTGTAGATGAAAACGCACTACCTGAAGATACATTGAAAGCCTGGAACAGGATCATGGCAATCCGTGATAAGGCAATTGATGGCATACCGTTCGAGAAACTTGCAAGGGAAGAATCAGATGATCCCTCGGCCAGTCAGAATGACGGAAATCTTGGATATTTTGGTGCATTTCGGATGGTCTATCCATTTGAGACAACAGCATACAAAACGCCGGTGGGAGTTATAAGCATGCCATTCCGGACACGGTTTGGTTATCATATCATCAAGGTACATGACAAAAGACCGTCGTTGGGAAGCATTCAGGTAGCCCATATTATGGCTGCTACTCCACAGGGGATCAGCCAGGAACAGAGAGACAGCGCACGAATTAAAATTCTCGATATTCATCAACAAATAATGCAAGGTGCAAATTTTGCCGAAATGGCACGAAAATTCTCTGATGATCGTGGTAGTGGCAGCAAGGGTGGAGTGCTTCGGGAGTTTTCAGCGGGTCAAATGGTGCCTGAGTTTGAGATGGCAGCTTTTGCTCTTGATGAAGACGGTGATATCTCACCTCCTATACGAACCCAGTATGGATGGCACATTATTAAACGAATAAAGCATAAAGGAGTGCCGGAGTTTGAAGATGTTAAAGAGGAAATAGCTCAGAAAGTAAAGAGAGATCAACGAACCAAAATTGGTGATCAGATTTTCATCAATAAACTTAAACAACAGTACAATTTCAAAGAAGATATTGCCAGGGTAAAAGAATTATACACAGTTGTTGACAGTTCTGTATTTAAAAATAACTGGGATGCCTCAAATGCAAAAGGAATGGATGATGTGATATTTACGCTTGATGGAGTTGAATTCACGCAACAGGATTTCGCCGACTACATAGCATCATCAAAAACATCGTCCAAGGCAATTCCTCTGGAATCATTAGTGAACAGTAAATACGAGCGTTTTGTGCAGGAATCTGTACTGGACTATGAAAAATCCAAACTGGATGAAAAATACCCGGAATTCAAATATCTCATGGAAGAATACCACGACGGGATTTTGTTATTTGATTTAACTGATAAACTGGTATGGTCCAAAGCTGTTAAGGATACCGCAGGGCTGGAACAATTTCATGAAAAACACAAAAACAACTACATGTGGGATAAACGTGTAAAGGCCGCCATTTACAAATACAATGACAACGGGCTAACGAAAGATCTTGCAAAGCTTGCCAAAAAAAGAATAAGGAAAGACTATACCATTGATTATCTTTACGAAAAAATATGCGAATCGGCGGATTCGGCTTGCTTTGAAGCCTCAATGAAATATTATGAAAAGGAAGATGATCCGTTGATTGATGAAGTTGCATGGGAAGTTGGGGTTACTGGTCCTGTTAAACGAGGAGAGCAACAGGTGATAATTGCCATTCATGAAGTATTACCTCCTCAGCCCAAAGAATTGGATGATGCACGTGGTATCATTACAGCAGACTATCAGGAATTTCTCGAAAAAGAATGGATAAAAGAGCTTAGAGAGAAATATTCCATTCAGGTTCATGAGGATGTTCTCAATAAGCTGATAAAAAATAACTAATATGCGTTATATCATCATTGCAACGGCTTTTTTAATATGTTCCTGCCATTTTAACAGTCGCAGGATATCGGAAGATCCGGTTGCACGGGTGCATGATAAATACCTTTTTCCATCAGACCTGGCAGGTTTGCAGGTATCCGGATTGACCGACAAAGACAGTGCAATGATCGTGAAAAACTATATTGACCGCTGGATACGAACACAGTTGATGGTTACGCAGGCAGAAGCTAATTTAACTGAAAAAGAAAAGGATCTTCAAAAACAAATTGAGAATTACAGATCGTCATTACTGATTTATAAATACAAGCAAAATTTACTGAAAACAAAGTTGGATACAGTGGTTACCGAAAGTGAAATCCAGGAATACTATGAAAGTAATCCATCCAACTTTTTACTGTCAGATCATATCATCAAAGGACTGTATTTAAAACTGCCCAGGACAGCTCCAAATCTCTGGAGAGTGCGTAGTTGGTATCGGTCAACCGATGAGGATAACATCGAGAAACTCGAAGAGTATTGCTACGAACATGCCGATGTTTATGAATGGTACAATGAACAATGGGTATATTTTGAGGATCTAATTCAAAGAATTCCTGTAAAAATTACAAATAGGGAATCATTTTTGAGGTATAACAATCGCGTTGATGTGAGAGACACAACCCACCAGTATTTTCTTAGCATCAGGGATTTCAAACTGGCAGGAACAACTGCTCCCTTATCAATGGTGAGTAATGATATCAAAAGCATCATTTTAAATAAAAGAAAGATTAATTTTGTACAGGGATTAGAAAATGAAATTTACAGGGATGCCCAAAAGAGAAATATTTTTGAAATGTATTGATGCAATGCAACAGGCATACGAATTTTTAATCATGTGCAAAAAATAAGGTAAATAAAATAATTGGCATCTCAGTATATGGTTGCTAATGTAAAGCAGAAGAAATTATGAAGAAAACCAAATATTTATTCCTGATGGTTGCAATGCTGAATCCGTTTTTGAACCTCATGGCCCAGGAAGAAGCAGTTGTTGTCGACAAGGTGGTGGCAGTTGTTGGAAATAATATCGTGAAACTCAGTGATATTGAAAACCAGTATTTGCAGGCCAAAACCCAGGGTCTGTTGAGTTCTCAGGGAGATCTCAAATGTGATGTATTTGAGGAATTACTAACCCAGAAATTATTCCTGAATCAGTCGCGTATTGATAGTGTGGAAGTTTCGGAAGGGGAGGTTGAAATGCAACTGGCACGCCGGATGGACTTTTTTATCAACCAGATTGGTTCACAGGAACGTTTGGAAGAATACTTTAACAAATCAATGCTCGAAATTAAAAATGATTTTCGGGATCCAATACGTGAACAATTGCTCACTGAAAAAATGCAACGTGAAGTCATTGGTGAGATTAATGTCACACCCTCGGAAGTAAAAAGGTTTTATAAAAGCCTGCCGGAAGATAGCATACCACACATTGATAGTGAAATACAATACAGGCAGGTGGTGCTTTACCCTCCCAAAAACGAAGAAGCGGTTTTGGATGTGAAAGAGCGTTTACTTGAATTACGTCAGAGAATATTGAATGGGGAAAGCTTTGCAACGATGGCTGTGTTATACTCTGAGGGGCCATCGGCAACGCAAGGAGGAGAGTTGGGGTATATGAGTCGGGGTTCACTTGATCCGGCTTATGCCAAAGCGGCTTTTTCACTTCAAAAAGGCGGGATCTCCAAAATTGTGGAATCCGAATTTGGATTTCACATCATTCAGTTGATCGATCGAAGGGATGATAAAGTCAATACCCGGCACATTATCATGAAACCAAAAATTACCACCGAAGATATCGAGAAGGCAATGTCAAAATTGGACAGTATTTCAAAACTCATTCAAAATGATAGCATCAGTTTTAAAATGGCTGCACGGTATTTTTCACAGGATGAAGATACCTATCTGAATGGCGGTATTGTGATTAATCAGAACCAGCAATCAATGAATTTTGGAAGTTCCAATTTTCATTTGGATGATTTGTCTCCAACAGAATTTAATGTTATTCGTGACCTCGAAGTTGATGAAATTTCCCGCTCGTTTCAATCGGTGGATGATAAACAAAAGAAAGTTTTTAAAGTTGTAAAACTTATTTCCAAAACCGATCCGCACGTTGCTAATCTTGAGCAGGATTACAATCTCCTTAAAAATATGGCTAAACAGATGAAGCAACAGGAACTGATACAGAATTGGATTGCCGAAAAGCTAAAATCTACATACGTAAGTATTGACGAATCCTATGGAAATTGCAATTTTAGTATGGAAGGCTGGAAACAAAACAACCTGTTTGGTGAAAAGTAAAAGTGCTATTAGCGCTCGTTTTGCATTTTTTTTGTTTCTATTGGTTTTTTTCAATACTTATCCACTCTGTCTGTATTCGCAACAAACCAGAAAAATTCAATACACAGCAGATGTAATTGAAATGAATCAGGAACTTGCCGGGGGTGCAAAACGGTTGTTGGGGCACGTTGTGTTCAGGCAACAGGGGGTTGTTATGTACTGCGATAGCGCCTATTTTTATTCTGATTCAAATTCATTGGATGCTTTCAATAACATCTATATCAACCAGGGTGATACCGTTCACCTGTATGGTGATTTCCTGAATTACAATGGAAATTCACGTATGGCAAAGATCAGAGACAATGTACGTTTGATTAATAAAGATACCCGGCTAACAACCGAGATACTTGATTATGATTTAGAAAACGGAATTGGATATTACTTTGAAGGGGGGATTATTACAGACCCCGAAAATCGATTACGAAGTGAAATTGGCATTTACTACACACGAAATGACATTTTTAACTTTAAGGACAGTGTTGTGATTAACAACCCGGATTACGATATCTTTTCAGATTCACTCAGTTACCAAACAGAATCAAAAACAGCATATTTTCTTGGGCCAACTGAAATTGTAAGCGACAGCAATTATATCTATTGCGAAGATGGATGGTACAATACTGAAAAAGACATATCGCAGTTTAATGATAATGCGTTGATTTCAAGCAATGAACATGAAATCAGGGGTGACAGTATTTATTATGAAAGAAATACAGGATTTGGTTCGGCTTTTCAAAACGTAGAAATCAGGGATACCATTCAACAATTTATTTTAAAGGGACAACAGGCGTTGTATAATGAAAAAACCGAAAAAGCATTGCTGACCGATAGTACTGAAATGGTTCAGATACACGAAGGCGATTCTCTTTTTATGCATTCGGATACGTTGCGATCGATACCGGATACGCTTGACGAAAAAATAATACTGGCCTACAATAAAGTGAAATTTTTCAGAACCAATTTACAGGGTAAATGCGATTCATTGGCATATATTACACGTGACTCAGTCATTCAACTTTACGGAAATCCCGTACTTTGGTCTGAGGATAAGCAGCTATCGGCTGATTATATTGAAATTTATATGCAAAACAACCAGATCCATCGTATGGAAATGAAATCTTCAGCTTTTATAGCGATGGAGGTTGATTCAGGAACCAACAAGTATAACCAGATCAAAGGAAGGGACATGGTGGCATATTTCAGGGATAATGAAATTTATCTTATTGATGTCAATGGAAACGGGCAAACGGTTTACTACCCTGCTGATGACGATGAACACATCGGTGTGAATGTGGATGAGAGCTCAACTATAAAAATTTATTTTGAAGAAAATAAAATCCAACGCATCCATAAAATTACAACAGTTAGCGGTACGTTGTTTCCGCTTGCCGATGCACCCAAAGAAGAACTTTTGTTAAAAGGTTTTGTATGGTTGGATAAGCATCGCCCGAAAACAAAAGGAGAGATATTTTTCTGGAAAGACTGATATTTATTAAATTGATATACAGTAAGTTGTATAGCAAGCATTGTCGCGAGGGCTCTAAGACTCGAAGATTTCACAAAAATACGGTATTGTAACTTTATAGTTAGCGCAACCTTTGTGTTTTATACGTCTAAAACCTGACTTTTAGGATATCGCCTTATTTTCTCAGATCTGTTTTTAAAATTATGGCGTTATTACAGGTTCAGTTATCAATGAATACCCTGTTCTCCGATATACCTTTCCGCATCAATGGCGGCCTGACATCCGGTACCCGCAGCAGTTACGGCCTGTCTGTAAATTGGGTCCTGCACGTCTCCACAGGCAAAAACACCAGGCACATTTGTTTTGGTTGATCCGGGAATGGTCCTTATATAACCTATTTCATCCGTTTCCAAATATTTGGTGAAAATATCCGAATTTGGTTTATGTCCGATAGCAACGAAAAAACCCTGGATATCAATTTTTACTTCTTCGCCTTTTCCATTCACAAGAATGGCGCCTTCTACTGTTTTTTCACCCACCAGTTCTTTGGTTGTATGCTCAAAAAGCATTTCAATGTTTGGGGTATTATAAACACGTTCCTGCATAACTTTGGATGCCCGCATGTGGTCTTTCCTTACAATGACATATACTTTTTTGCATAAACCGGAAAGATATAATGCTTCCTCAGCGGCTGTATCACCGCCACCTACAACGGCTACATCCTGTCCTTTATAAAAGAAACCATCACAGGTTGCACACGCTGAAACACCCGAACCCATATACTTTTCTTCTGATTCCAGACCCAGGTATTTTGCAGTTGCGCCGGTAGCAATGATAAGTGTGTCTGCTTCTATTTCCTTTTCGTTATCAATGGTAATTTTATATGGTGATTTTGATAAATCGGCATCCGTGGCTATTCCCCAGCGACAATCTGTTCCGAATCTCTCAGCCTGCTTTTTGAAATCTTCCATCATTTTAGGCCCTGTAATCCCTTCAGGATATCCGGGGTAGTTTTCAACATCGGTTGTTGTAGTTAGTTGACCACCAGGCTGCAATCCTTCGTACATCACTGGTTTAAGGTTGGCGCGCGCAGCATAGATAGCTGCCGTGTAACCCGCGGGTCCTGAACCAACTATCAGACATTTTACATGTTCAACATCGCCATTGCTTTTTTCTTTTTTTGCATTTTCTTCTTTCGGAATATCCATTGATTTAAATAAGCTCATACGTATTTTATTTATTTATCTTTTTTTTGAATTCAACCTTTGCAATTTATATACCACTTTTGTGAAAGTGTAAAAATAGCAGAATTTATAGAAATGAGCATGCAATTTTGTGTACGTCAGATTCCTTAAACATATAGAAACCTCTAAATATATGACAATATAGCAGTGTGGATAATTAAATTCCCATTTATCAACTTTTACATAAGTTAGCTGTTACACATTTGATTAAACGTTTACAAATGCAGCAAGGAAAAAAAATAAACCGAGTTATTCATCAAAGCACTATAAAACATTTGCGCTTTCATTTTTCCTTTTTTTTATTACCGGTATATATATTTGCTGTAAGTCAGGTCGATACCATTCAATGGGAGCAAGTCATTCTTACATTTTTCATATTACATTTTTTAATGTTCCCGGCAAGCAATGGTTATAACAGTTATCAGGACAGGGATGAAACACCAATTGGCGGATTAAAAAGTCCGCCAAAAGTCACCAGAAACCTGTTTTATGTGACCCTTGTATTTGATTTGCTCGCGTTGGGTCTGGGGTTGTTTATTTCGTTAACCTTTGCCATACTTTGTTTTATTTTTATTGCAATGTCAAGGGCATACAGCTACCGGGGTATTCGGTTGAAAAAATTTCCGGTTATTGGTTATATAACCGTTTTTATTTTTCAGGGAGGTTTTATTTATCTGATGTCAGTGCATGCCGCAACCAACGCTCCATTATCTCAATTACTCACACAGAATCATCTTTTGTGCATGGCCATTTCCAGTTTGTTTATAGGAAGTATGTATCCATTAACTCAGATTTACCAGCATGAAAGTGATCGCAAGGATGGAGTTACGAGTATAAGTTATTTGTTAGGATATCATGGAACTTTCATTTTTTCGGGTATCTTGTTTTTCGCTGCAACAGGTTTCATGATATATTATTTCATTCTAAATAGTAAACCCTTTGCCATTGGATTGTTTTTGCTTTTTGTTTTGCCTATGATAATAAAAATGACCGGTTGGTTTGCAAAAGTCAGGAAAGATAAACAGGCCGCGAACTTTGAAAATACCATGGCCATGAATATGATTTCGTCCACGAGCATGAATTTGTATTTTTTGCTCTTATTTTTAAACAACCATTTAATCTGGTTTTAATATGTCGGGAAAGATAGTTAAAGTTGGGACTGCCGTACCGGATTATTCAGCACATCAGAATGATATTTTGAATTTCATGGGTAAGGCGTATAATAATGACCAGGATTTCAGAAAGTTGAAGATATTGTCACATCAAAGTGGAATAGAAAGGCGCTATTCAGTAATTCCTGATTTTGGTATGAAAAAGGATTATACCTTTTTTAAACCGCAACAACCGCAACCGGATGTGCAGGAACGTATGCGTGTTTTTAAAGAAAATGCCCTCGATTTGTCGTTGTCTTCCATTCAGTCTGCGTTGGATGCTTCCGGTGTTTCTGTCTCCGAAATAACTCATTTAATAACAGTAACATGCACGGGATTGCATGCCCCTGGCCTGGGGAATGAAATTGTACACCGGTTAAAGATGAAAGATGATTTGTTTCAGACCTCGGTAAATTTTTTGGGATGCAATGCTGCTTTTCATGCATTGAAAATAGCCGATTTGATCGCGCGTGACAATGAAAATGCAAAAATACTGGTTACCTCGGTTGAATTGTGTACATTGCATTTCCAGCCAAAGAACAATACTGATAATTTATTGTCAAATACCATATTTGGTGATGGAGCGGCAACAGCACTGGTTACTTCAAAGAATGATTCCAGGCCTGGCATTGAAATCAATGGATTTTACTCTTTACTTTTAAAGGAAGGATATGATTACATGGGATGGAATGTTCTTCCCCAGAGCTTTGAGATGATTTTAAATTCACAACTGCCCAGGTTAATAGGTAGCGAGATGGAAACCCTCATGAGCAGAACGATTGCTTATTTCAATATTAAAATGGATGATATTGAAAGGTGGGCTGTTCATCCCGGTGGGAAAAAAATACTGGAAGAAGTGAAAAAAAATCTGAAAATACCGGATGATAAAATAGCACAATCTTATGAAGTTTTGAAAGAATATGGCAATATGTCATCATCAACCATACTGTATGTTCTGAAAAAAATAATGGAATTACCTTCCCGGAAAGATTCAAAAATTATGGCCATTGGATTCGGGCCTGGCCTGAGCATTGATACGGCAATGTTAACCCATGTTGAATAAATTCAGATACCGATCAAGTCAACAGGAATGGATGGACCAACCCGGCGTTTCAAAGGAATTGTTGTTTCGTAATCTGCGTGAGCTGGATATTCTAAACCGTTTCATGGGAGGGCATGCCATAAGTATCAAAGGTATCAAAAAATTAGCTTTAACCAGTGAAAAACCACTGCATATCGTTGATTTGGGCTGTGGTAGCGGCGACGTATTGATATACATGGCCCGATGGGCTCGTCATACAAATATGAAAGCGAAATTTACAGGTGTTGATTTGAATGCTCATGCCATTGCGTATTTAAAGAAAAAATCTGCCGGATATCCCGAGATAGAGGCTGTCCATTCCGGATATCTGGATTTTGTGCAATCCAACCGACCCGTTGATATTTACCATTGTTCACTTTTTTGTCACCATCTGACGGATCAACAGCTCATCGAACTGTTCAGGCTTTTCGGTTCCAATGCATCGCTGGGTTTTATCATCAATGATTTGATGCGATCACCGCTGGCTTATTATAGCTCTGTTGTTTTTACCCGACTTGCCAATGCAACTCCATTGGCCAAAAATGATGGACCTGTTTCTGTACTTAGAGGTTTTAAAAAAAATGAACTGGTATCACTGTTGAATTCATCCGGAATTCATGATTTCAGGATATCTGCTGAGTTTGGATTCCGTTATTTGATTACTGGAAAGTCAAAAAATACAATAACATGAACCCAACAGCGGATGATCAAAGTTATACTGATGTTCTCATCATCGGCGCAGGCCCGTCAGGATTGATGATGGCCAGTCAACTGGCAAAGCATGGAACAGATTTTCGGATAATTGAAAAGAACAACCGTCAAACGTCATATTCAGGCGCCATGTTTGTTCAGGCACGTACCCTTGAAATATTTCACGAACTGGGAATTGCGGAGAAAGCCATGAAGAATGGTAAAATTGTCCAAAACATCATTATCTACTACAATGGAAAAAAGCTCATCAAAACTCCTGTGGGTGATATAGGGAAAGGGTTGTCCAAATTTCCATTCATATTTATGTTAGAACAAAAATACACCGAAGCACTGTTGCTGAATTTTCTGAAAAAGCATGACGTGGAAGTGGAACGGGGAAAAAAACTGGTTCATTTTAATCAGGTTGGAAATTACCTCGTTGCAAAGATTATCACAACGAATGGCCGGACAAACCAAGTCAGGTGCAAGTACCTGATTGGCGCGGATGGGATTCATAGTGCAGCGCGTTCGTTAGCTGAAATTGAATGGAATGGAATTGTAAATGATATACCTCTTTTTGTTACCGATTGTCAATTGAATGCTTTTAACGGATTACAACAAGATTCAACTTTAAGCAAGGCAGGTAACGATGTTGCCTTTGCTATTTCTAATAAAAGCATTGCAGGTTTTTTCCCATTGCACGGCAATCAATGGCGCATTGACAGCGTAGTGCCGCAACACAGGCACGCAAAAGCTAACCTGGATTTCCAGGATCTAAAGCGGGGATTTAGCCAAAGAATAAACTTGAACCTAAAACCTGATGACCCGAAATGGTTCTCTGTTTTTAAATCAAACACGTATCTTGCCGATGAATTTTTAAAAGGACAATGTTTTCTTATCGGTGATGCCGCTCATGTGCATACACCCATTGGTGCGCAGGGAATGAACACGGGAATGCAGGATGCTCATAACCTTGCATGGAAAATAAGTTTTGCCTTAAAAAACAAACTACCTGAACGATTACTCAAATCATATGATCAAGAACGCAGGCCGGTTGCCAAAAATCTCATTCACTCAACAGACCGGTATTTTAATTGGGCCATTCACAACGATATAAAAACCCGGTTTATACGTTTATACCTTTTTCCTTTTTTAATCAAACTGTTTTCACCGGCATTGTCATGGAAGATTATCCGTAAATCTTTTTTCAAAGGAATTTCTGAAATCGGGATTACCTATAAAACATCATTATTGATAAAGTCGGATCCAATAAAAAAAAGTAAACCGCTGAAAGCAGGAGTGAGGTTGCCATTTGTGCAATGGAAAGGCGAAAATGGTGATGTAAACGAACTACACCAATTCATTTCACCGGATTGTTTTGTTTTATTATTTTTTCTTAAAAAAGGTGAAATTGATGCCGATATTGGTTTGTTGCAAGAAAAATATAAAAATGTTTTGAAATTTGGAGTAATTCGCTGGTCTGAAACAATTAGTGATGTTTTCAAAAAATTAAAAATCGCAAAAAATACGTATTGTTTGGTTCGTCCGGATGGCTATATTGCGTATGTGTCTCATACATTGAATTTACACTGGATTTATCCTGAAAAATGATTGAAGGCATGACTCGTTAACAGAGGATTATCTTTTAAAAAATCCAAAAGTAATTTTAA
>CAZAMT010000002.1:0-54637 GCA_964486145.1 uncultured Bacteroidales bacterium | reverse complement strand
CATTGATGGTATATTCATATGTGCCCCATCCTCCTGATTCATTATCTATTGTGATGCTTCCGGTATTATCACCAAAACAGTTCACATTGGTAGAAGTGATGTTTGCAGACAGTGCGTCAGGTTCTAAAATACTATCGGATTCGGAGCTCGTTTCTGCTAAGTCAGAAACAACTAATACGACATAATTTTCTATTCCTAAATTGGTAAATTGGTGAGAAAGGTCACCAATAAGTCCGGTTCTGGTTATCCAAGGATTGCCATTAATATAATCATATGAGTAGTAAAGCCTGTAATCAAATGATGATGCTCCATTTGCATCTACAATATTGGTTGTAATTGTTCCATCTGTTAATCCATTACATGTAATATCTGTTTTAGATGTTGAAATGTCGAATTGTCCAAATGCGACACCTTGCCAGCCTGTTATAAGGAATAAAAGTATTACGGGAAAGCGATATAAGCTATTATTGATGATCCGTGCAGGGTTCATGGTTATATGTTGTTTCTCTATTTTCACTGTATTTGAATGGATTTACCTCTGATATTTTTATTTGCATCTCTTATTTCAATATAATAGCTACCAGGATCAGGGATAATATGTATAAATTTTGTCTTGTAATAATCTGTTTCTTTTTTAATGGGTTTGCTAATATTCGGATTTTTAAAAATCAGAATTGTAAAAACAGGATTTCCCTGGTTAATATTAATTGACAATTCGTATTTTCCAATTTCCATTTTTTCATAGCTCAATGTAAACTCAAGTTTATTTTTATCAGAGCTGTTTTGTCCATAGGTATGATAAACGCATAAACTAAAGAGAATCAGTAAATATTTGATTTTCGTTTTCATTGGTTACTTTTATTGGATTTTTAGTTTCTTTAAGTGAATGAATTTTAAAAAAACAATAGCAATTCCAGTCATTTTCAGGTTTTACGCATTATATCGTGCAAAGTTGCGAATGACCATTGTGGTTGGTTGAAAATTGGCTCATCGGTAGTTCGGTTCATAATATGTTTGAGGTCAAAGGACGGAAAATTATTTTTTGGAGGATGTCAGTTATTGGTTCTGAAAATGAGCCGTATACGAGGAAATGTTGTGTTTTAAACGAATTAAAAAATAACCTTTTTTTTTCCAAATAGGGTCTATTACATCAACTAAATTTTGATAAAATATCATAATTCTTACATTAATATCCTAATTTGATTTATTAAACTTAACGGCAACCCTTTTAACCGGATACCAGGCTGCTAAAAACCCAATGATTAGAACTGTAATAAAAACTGCTGTAACATCCAGCCATTCAATCTCCACCGGGTATGCATCGATAATAAATGAACCGCTGCCTTTGAGTTTGATGAGTTCAAATCGCTTTTGTAACCAGCATATGAATACCCCAAAAAATAAACCTATAGTTGCACCAACAAAAGAAATCAACCATCCTTCGGATAAGAATATTTGACTGATAAGATTTCGGTCTCCTCCCATATCCCTGAGTATGGAGATATCATTTTTTTTGTCTATAATTAACATTGTAAGTGACCCAATAATATTAAAAGAGGCAATGATCAAAATAAAGGTTAGGATTAGGAAAATTGCCCATTTTTCGGATTGCATTACCTTATAAAATAACTCATTTTGCTGATATCTGTTTTTTACAATAAAACTGGCACCTACAATTTCTTGAATTTTCTCCTGAACCTGATTTAAATTAGCATCAGGGGAAACATCAATTTCGATGGAACTAACGATATTCTTCGAATGTTCTAACAAACTTCTGCTAAAAGCAATTGGAACGATAAAGTATTTTGAGTCAAATTCCTGTTCGATTGCAAACACCCCTGAAGGAAATGTTAGTTTCCGGTTAAATGCTCTTTCCGGATTTAGTGATACCCTTCCGGTGCGTCTTGCTGCATAAACCTGCAAAGGGCGCACAGCATCGGGGCCGGTACTCAAAAAATAGGCGATGCCCTGACCGATAATGGCAAACTGGTGCATTTCATTTTCCAGTGTAAACGTACCAGCAATCATCATACTGTCGATTCCTGTCATTTCTTCATAGCCATTGTCTACTCCTTTCATTGTTGCTATGTATTGGCGGTCTTCATGTTTTAACAAAACAACTTCTTCAAGTACCTCGGCATATCCTGCAAAACCATTTAAATTGGTAATTTCATTCATATTAGCAGAATCGGTGTGAAAGGTTTTTCCCTGGGCGATAGTAATTTCAATGTCGGGATCGAAACTGTTGTACAGTGAGTGAATCAAATGTTCAAAACCATTGAAAACCGATAATACGATAATCAGCGCCGCTGTTCCAACAGCAACACCAATGATGGATATCAAAGAAATGATGTTGATAACATTTTGTTTTTTCTTTGAGATAAGATATCTAAATGCTATGAAAACGGAAAGATTCAAGTGGCGGATTATTTTTTTAGCAAATTGTCTATTTTTTCAATATAATCCAAAGAATCATCAATATAAAACTGTATTTCCGGAATTGATTTTAATTGATGGCGAATACGATTTCCAAGAATATGTCTTATTTTTTTATCATTATCTTTCAAAGCGCCTAAAATTTTTTGGGCATCACCCGAAGGATATATACTGAAATAGAATTTTGCCAGGCTTAGATCGGCTGTTATTCGAACAATCGTTACTGTAATGAGGTGTCCGGGTGCAAAATTTTTGAGGTCTTTTTGCAGAATATCTCCCATTTCTTTTTGCAGTAACCGCGATACTTTATTCTGTCTTTCTGAAGGCATATTGCTTATCGTTCTTCAAATTATACAACGAATGCGAGCAAAAGTACAATAATTGAGTTACATTTTATAGTTTTGTGCAGCTTTAAAAATATGTTGAAAAAATGGAAACAGTTCTAAGTGGGATCAGGCCAACGGGCAACCTGCACCTTGGAAATTACTTCGGTGCTTTAAGGAATTTTGTAAAAATGCAACATAATTATCATTGCTTTTTTTTTATTGCGGACTGGCATTCGTTAACTACCCATCCAAACCCAAAAGATTTGAGTGGTAATGTTAAATCAGTACTTGCTGAATATCTGGCGGCAGGAATCGATCCTGAAATATCTACGGTTTATGTTCAAAGTGATATTCCGGAAATCCCTGAACTATATTTACTTCTGAATATGAATGCCTTTATTGGCGAGTTGGAACGAACAACAACGTTTAAAGATAAAGTACGAAAACAACCTGAGAATGTAAATGCCGGATTATTAACCTACCCGGTTTTACAGACGGCTGATATCATCATTCACAGGGCAAATAAAGTGCCTGTTGGGAAAGATCAGGAGCAGCATGTGGAAATGTCGAGAAAATTTGCCAGGAGGTTTAACAATATGTATGGCGTTGATTATTTTCCCATGCCTGAACCTTTTAATTTTGGAGAAAACCTGATAAAAATTCCCGGTTTGGATGGCTCTGGAAAAATGGGCAAATCTGAAGGTAATGGAATTTTTCTTGCAGAAGATCCAAAATCAATTCGGAAAAAAGTAATGCGGGCTGTTACGGACAGCGGTCCAACGCAAAAAAATCAGGAACCCACGGAGCCCATACAAAATTTATTCAATTTGATGGAAGTAATGTCTTCACCGGACACACTAATTTATTTTAAAGATCAATATGCAAATTGCAATATCCGGTATGGAGATATGAAAAAGCAACTGGCTGAAGACATTATAAATTTTACAACACCATTCAGAGAAAAAATAATTGAAATTTCAAATGACAGTGATTATTTAAGGAAAGTGGCAAAAATGGGAGCCGAGAAAGCCAGAAAAAGTGCCGGGCAAACCTTGAGAGCTGTTCGTGAAATCATAGGGTTTAAAGCGTTTTAATTAATCAGGGATTTTCCAGTCAATGGGATCAATGCCTTTCAGTTTCAATATCTGATTGGTCTTTGAAAAATGCCTGCATCCGAAAAATCCGTTATGAGCGCTGAATGGGGAGGGATGTGAGGCTTTTAAAATGTAATGTTTTGATGTATCAATCAATTTTTCTTTTGCTTGCGCAAATTTTCCCCATAGCAGAAAAACAAGGCAATTCTTCACCTCTGAGAGTTTTTCTATGGTGGCATCGGTAAATGTTTCCCACCCCTTGTTTTGATGTGAACCAGCATGAGAGGCTCTCACGGTTAATGTTGCATTAAGTAAAAAAACCCCTTCATCAGTCCAGTGCTCTAAATTTCCGTGTGATGGTACCGAAATGTTCAAATCGTTTTTCAATTCCTTGAATATGTTTTGCAACGATGGAGGCTTCTGTATACCTTTTTGAACTGAAAAGCACAGTCCATGTGCCTGACCTTTCCCATGGTACGGATCCTGGCCAATAATCACCACTTTCACTTTATCAACAGGGGTGCGATTATATGCATTAAATATATAATTTCCGGGAGGATAAACAGTACCATTTTTTTTCTCATTCACGAGGAATTTTTTTAATGTGTGAAAATAATCAGACTGAAATTCATCTTTTAACAGATTTTTCCAGCTTTCTTCTATTTGAGGGGATACTTTTAATGTGTTTTGCATGGATTATTAGTTCAAATTTTCATATAAGCTGCAATATATAAAACAAAGACTCCAATTGTTAATTTCTCGTTCAATATTAGCTTACATAATATTGTTATTTCGGTTGATTAATTCATAATTTTATGCACTTTGTTAGCAACTTATGAGCAGAAAATCAATTATAGCGGCATTATCTATCATTTTAATTAGTGTGATTGTAGTTTATTCCCTTCAATATCTGAAGGGAAGAGCTGCAGGTAAACAAAATACGATGGATGCAGTGCCGCTCGATGCCGTATTTGTTCTTAATTCAGCATCATTGCACAACATGGTGAAATCATTTTTTGATGGTAATAAAGTCTATGGTCAATTGCGAAAATTACCAAAATTGCACGTAGTTGATACCATTCTTTTTGAAATTGATTCCATTTCAAATAATGACAAACGGATAAATGAAGTTTATCGGCATTGCCCGATTAGTGTCTCAGCGCACGCGGTCGGGAAAGATCGGATTGGTTTTATATACTACTTGAATGTTGAAGAAAAATTGTCAATGAATGATGTTAAATCGTTGATAAATGAATACATAGACAGTCAGGCAAATATATCAATAAGAAAATACGAAGGATATGCAATTTCTGATATCCTGATTCATGATCAGGATGAATCTTTTGAATGGTCATTCGCAACTGTGAATAATTTAATGATATTAAGTTCCTCTTCCATTCTTCTGGAGAATGCTTTAAGACAAATGAAGCAGCCGAAAAAAATATATGATTCTGAGGAGTTTCAAGATGTTGAGCAAACGATTGGCAAAAATGTTAATGGAAATATATTTATAAACTATAATCAACTACCGGCATTGCTTGGTACATTTTTCAAGACTAAAAATAATTCAGTAATCAATGCCTTTGAAAATTTTGCAAGTTGGGCTGGCCTTGATGTGCATATAAAGCCGGAGGCCTTCATGCTTAGCGGGTTCACACATTTGAAGGATTCTTTGAATACATTTTTAAATATTTTTGCAGATCAGACTCCACAACGGATAGGATTATATGATATTTTTCCGGCAAGCAGCAACACATTTTTTGTTGTTGGTGTTGATAATTTTGCGGAGTACCTCTTAAAATACAATGATCACTTGAACTTTTTGGGCAAGTATTCCAAAAGAAAGGCATACATTGAGAAAATTCAAAATCAACTGAATTTTTCATTTTATGATGATTTTGCAAAGTTTATTGACAATGAATTTGGATTTGCTGTTTCCGAATTTACTACCATTGAAAACAGCACAGATTTTCCCTTTGTTGTTGTTAAAGCAAAATCAGGTGATAAAATTGTTCAGGGCCTGGAAAAAATAATAACCAATGCAGCATCAAATGCAAGCAGAAGCCGTAATTCCTTCAAGAAGAATATTCGACTGGATGAAAAAACAACAATAGCGGTTTATGAAATTCCCGTAAAAAATTTCAGCTATCAGTTGTTAGGTCATTTTTTTGATTTTCCTAATAACAGGTATGCCACAGTCATTGATAATCATTTGGTACTTGGTGAATCACCTCAATCATTAGCCAAATTTGTTCATTTGAAGATTCTTGGTAAAACCCTTACAAGCAACCCGGTTTTTATGAATTTTTCCACGCTTATGTCCGATTTAACCAATATATTTTTTTATTCAAGCATTCCAAAATCAATAGGTGTTTTCAATTCGTTTTTTAATGATGAGGTAATATCAGGAATAAGAAACAACAATGATGTTTTTCAAAAAGTGCAAGCTTTTGGTATTCAATATAATGTAGCTAATAACCGGATGTTTACAAATGTATTCATGCAGTATAACAAGCAGTTTAACCAGGTGGCCCATACGGTTTGGGAAACGCTGTTGGACACTGCCTTGAATTTCAAACCGGCCTTTGTTAAGAATCATTACACCAACGAAAATGAGATTTTCGTGCAAGACCTGCACAATAACATATACCTGATAAATAAAGTTGGCAGGGTACTGTGGAAGCAATCACTTGATGACCAAATAAACAGCGAAATTTTTCAGGTGGATTTTTATGAGAATGGGAAATTGCAATTTCTATTCTCAACTCCGTCTCAAATTCATCTGATTGACAGAAACGGTAATTATGTTGAAAGATATCCTGTTCCACTGAGATCTGAAGCTACAGCCGGAATGGTTTTGTTTGATTATGATAACACTCATGATCACCGGATTTTTATACCTGCTGAGAATAAAAAAATATATTTATACAATTTAGAGGGTAATATTGTACAGGGGTGGAAATTTGAAGGTGCAGAGCACATTGTACAAGAGCCGGTAAAACATTTTAGGGTTGGAAGAAAGGATTACATAGTATTTTCTGATGGATTAAGGGTTTATATTCTGAGTCGCAGAGGTAATGTGCGGGTGCCCGTGAACGAATTGATAACAAAGTCGAAAAATAACGAAATTTATTTGAATTCACCAGGAACCCTTCCCAATATGGTCACAACCAATAAAGAGGGAGATATAATAAAAATTTTCTTCGATGGTAAGATAGAGAGACAATCGATCGGAGAATATAGTCCGGAACATTATTTCATTTTTGAAGATATGAATGCCGATGGTCAAAAGGATTTTGTTTTCATGGATGGCAAAAAGCTTGAAGTGTTTGGGCAAAATGGTAAAGCAATTTTCTCCCGAACATTTGTATCAGATATTACACATTCACCATCATACTATCATTTTACTTATAATGATCGAAAAATCGGTATAACTTCGGCAAAAGAAAATAAAATATACCTAATAAATAATGATGGCAATCTATACAAAGGATTTCCACTAAAAGGGAATACATCGTTTAGTATTGGGCGATTAACCTCAACCAGTCGCTTTAACCTTATAGTTGGGAATAACGACAACTTTTTACTTAATTATTCCGTACAATAGGCTCAATTTGAATAAATAAACCGGATATCTCCGGTTGGCCAATAAAATAAAATTGTATGGAAAATCGTGTTATTCAAAGCTTTTTCGTTTTTTTCTTGTTATTGTTTTTCCTATCAACATCGTGTGTCAAAGATAAACTTGATTTTGAAAGATTTTCTGATCAGGTGGAATTGAACCCCAGTCTGGCAGCACCAATTGTAAAAGGAAAACTGACATTTAAAAACTTGTATAATTCGGATGAAGATTCTGTATTAACTTTTAATGGGGATTCAATCATTTATTTTTACAAGCAAGATTCATTGATATCGTTTGATGTGAGTGAATTCGCAACGATGCCGACTCAGGATACTTTGCAATATTATTTAAAGTCAGAAGTTGATATTCCATCCGGACTTATGCCGGAAGAATTCAGTTTAAATAAAGTGGAGGATTTTACTTTCTCTTTTGATAATGGTATGAGACCTGACAGCCTGTGGATTGATGAAGCCTTTATAAATGTTGGGATAGAGTCTACATTTAAACATCCCGGTGCATTGCGTATAAGTTCACCGTCCCTGATTGATCCAGAGGGAAATATATTTAGCCAGGTGATGTTAATAAGTGACTACTCCGGTTATTTTTTCGCCCAGGAGGTGTACCCAATTGATGATTATACAATTAAAATCCTTCATCCGCAGCAGGATGTAAGTGAAATTGACATTTATTTTGATTTGTTATTAAGGAAAACATCAAATGAAGGAATATCAAAAAATGAATATGTGAAAATTGATTTTTCATTCTCAAACCTGACAGATTTCAAGACCATATTTGGATATGCAGGTCAGGTTGAGCAAAGAATTGACACGATTAGAGATATTGATTTTGGGGAATTTGAGAACTTGAAAGGAACATTTGCGGTGACCAATCCCAAATTGAATTTCAATTATTCAAATTCAATGGGAATTCCTTTCGCATTAAATCTTGATTTGGATGGTGTATTTGAAGATAGCCGAACAGTTAAGATAAATCCGGATGATATTGTTATCCATTGTCCTGCTAAATATTCCGATGATCCAATAAACAGAAAAGTTTCATTCAATCGTACAAATATTCCGAACATTGATTCGTTCCTGGTATTTCCCTTACCATACTTCATTGATCTGAATGCCGCAGCTATAAGCAATCCGGATGGTGAAAGCCAGTATACTAATTTTATTAATAAAAACAGCAAGTTGAATGTTGACCTCGAAATTGAAATTCCCCTGGAGTTCAGGGCCGATTTGCAGTTTATTGACACCCTGAATTTAAATATAAACAATAATAAATATGTGAGTGAAATAGAATACATTATTTTATATCACACCATTCATAATGAGTTTCCATTAAATATTGACTTCGATTTGATTCTGTACGACAGCATAAGTAACCAATTACTTGATACAATTAAACTGGGATACATGGATAAACCATTGCTGGTTGCTGCTCCTGTTGACGAATATGGAATTACCATGAAAGATCAGGTACAAACTCAAAGTGGATTTATTTCATTAACGGATTCACAAGCTGATCATTTATTGAACAAGGCCAACAAAATTATTGTGGTGGGTGCAATTAGTTCAACCAATGGTGCCCGGACTGTAAAAATATTAAATAATTATCTGTTTGATTTTAAGCTGGGTATTGAAGCAAAGGCCAAAATTAATGTTAACTGATAGAAATTGAAAGATAAACAAACCATGGAAATTGTAAAAAGATTTTTGCTTCTGGGAGTATTTTGTTTTTTACTGACGGAATCATATTCCCAACACAGCAATACGTTATATCACCTCAAAGGGATTGTACCGCAAAATTACTTAATGAATCCGGCTCATCAACCCGAATGTGGCGTTCATGTTGGCATGCCCGGATTGGCTCCTGTTGATGTCCGAATGGGTATTCCATTTAGCTTGAATGATGTTATGTATTATGATGCTGAATTGGATTCAACCGTTACTTATTTGCATCCAAACGCCAATAAGGATATTTTTATGTCGAGAATACGAAAGAATAACTACCTGCATGCTGAAATGAGTACAGGAATTGCATCCTGGGGCTTTCGGATTGAAGATATGTATTTTTCTTTTGATATCAGACAAAAAGGTTATTTCAACGCAAACCTGCCAGGTGATTTCCTTAAATTTATGCTGGAACTCAATGAAGACGGGGAAGAATTTAATTTTAGCAACTTTGATTTTTCTTCCAGAGTATACAATGAATACAGTATGGGTGCTTCAAAGAAATTTTTTAATAATCTCACTCTTGGGATCAGAGGGAAACTTCTGTTTGGAATTGCCGATATTTCTTTAAAAAATTCTCAAATAAATCTCCATACAGATAAAGATCTGTGGACAGTAAATACCGATTTTACATTAAATGCCAATATCCCTTTTGCCGATATTCCTTTGAATAAAGACGGAAACTTTGCGTTGGATAGCATTGAGTTTGAAGATGATTTAGCAGTCGCTGATGTCATCGGTCCGGGGTTGTTTAGTAATTTTGGGATGGGAATGGATTTAGGAATTGCTTACGAACCGGTTGAACGACTGTATCTTTCAGCGAGTATTGTTGATTTGGGTTTCATTAGTTGGAAAAACAATACATATAACATATCTCAAAATACATCCTTTGAGTTTGACGGTGTTTCAATTGATTCTATAGGTTCAGAACAGTTTTCAGAGTATCTTGTAGATTCATTAAAAAACAATTTCGAGCTTTTGGAATCCCGGGATGTATACCATACGTTTATTCCTACTAAAGTTTATTTAGGGGGCGAATTTATGGTAAATCCGGCTTTTGGAATCGGATTTTTATCCATGTCTGAAATTTATCATAAAAATATCAGACAGGAATTTACCGTTTCAACAAATTTTAATCCGGGAAAAGTTCTTTCCTTTTCATTGTCTTACTCGTTTTTGAACTACTCATTTAATAACCTGGGATTCGGATTGAGCTCAGCGTTAGGACCATTAAATATGTATTTCGTATTGGATAATTTACCAATAATGTTGGCAAGAGAAGTGAACAATAACATCGTTGTCCCGCACAAAACGAAAAATGCGAACATCAAAGTTGGATTGAATCTTGTATTTGGATGCAACAGAGAAAAGCGGCTTATGAAAGACAAACCAATGGTTTTTTAAGTAAAATATTATTCTGATTCTTTATTTTTCATGTTGATTTCTTATAATTCCCTCCTTAATTGCATAACTTTGCACTTTATTTGCATTGGAAGTAAAAATCAATCATTAAAAAATAGGTATGGGATTAGTAGGTTTTTTTAGGACTGTCCTTATTCTGTTGGCAGTTTACTATACATATAAATTTCTTACAAAGTATGTTTTACCGTTGATGTTGAAAAACTACATAAACAAGGTTTCGAAAAAACACCGGGGGAATGGTGATTTTCAAAGAGAAGAAGGTGATGTAACCATTCAATATGGAAGAGACAAAAATAAAAAAGTTGATAAAGATAAAGGTGAATATGTTGATTATGAAGAAGTAAATTAATGCAGGGTTTTAATTTTTTTGGCAAAATTGGATGCAAATATAAAATTGTTAAGTTCTTCATTATCTGAATCAAAAATATGATCTTTTGTTCCTTCCCAGCATTTCCGGCCTTTAAATATAAATACCACCTTATCCCCAATTTCCATAACTGAATTCATATCATGAGAGTTAATGATAGTAGTCATATGATATTCATCAGTCAGTTCCTTTATGAGGTTGTCAATGACTATGGCGGTTTTGGGATCCAACCCGGAATTTGGTTCATCACAAAATAAATACTTTGGGTTTTGTACAATTGCTCTTGCAATGGCAACACGCTTTTGCATGCCTCCGCTAATTTCGGCTGGAAAAAGATGGTTAGAATGGTGTATGTTTACCCTGTTCAGGCAAAAATTAACCCGCTCCGATTTTTCATCACTGGTCATGTTTGAAAACATATTTAATGGGAACATCACGTTTTCTTCAACGGTAAGGGAATCAAACAGCGCACTTCCTTGAAATAACATTCCCATCTCTTTTCGCAATAATTTTCTCTGGTGATGGGTCATTTGGATAAAGTCACGATCATCATAAAATATCTTTCCTTCATTTACATCATGCAATCCAACAATTGATTTTAGCAGCACCGTTTTACCGGAACCACTTTGACCAATGATCAGGTTGGTTTTACCAGGTTCAAATTTCACGTGAATATCTTCAAGCACTTTCGTTTCACCAAAAGACTTATGTATGTTTTGGACTTCAATCATTTCGCAAGTAATAACTGGGTTAAAACGACATTAAAAAGTAAAATTAAAATACTACTGTAAACAACACCCTTCGTACTTGATTTACCTACCTCAAGCGCCCCTCCTTTTACATAATAACCATGAAATGCCGGTACAGAGGTTATAATAAAAGCGAAAACAACGGTTTTAATCAGAGAATATGTAATATAAAATGGAATAAACCAGTATTGTATGCCATAAATATAATCGAACGATGACAACGCACCGGTGAGTACTGAAGCCAGCCATCCCCCAAATATGCCAACAAACATGCTTATCATCGTCAGAAAGGGATTGAAAAGAACAGCTGCAACTATTTTCGGCAGAATGAGATAACTGGCAGAATTTACTCCCATAATTTCCAAAGCATCAATCTGTTCGGTTACACGCATCGTGCCAATTTCAGATGCTATATTTGATCCAACTTTACCCGCTAAAATAAGACCTACGATGGTAGAAGAAAATTCAAGGAACATGGTATCGCGCGCTGTTAAACCAACAAGATATAATGGGATAAGAGGATTTTCAAGATTGTATCTGGTTTGCAAAGTTATAACTGCACCCATGAATACAGATATGATAATGACAATGCCCACAGAATCAACAACTAATTTTTCAATTTCTTTTAGAGTTTGCTGATAATACACACTTCTTTTTTCAGGTTTTGAAAAAACCCTCATTATCAGCAGAACATATTTACCAAAAGCAGGAAAAAAATTCATTTAATATCATTTTTTACAAATATGAGCAATAATAAACAGATATAAATAAAATTCGTTTACTATTCGAGGAAAGCTTTTTGAAATTCTATATATTTAGTAAGTAAAAAATGTATTATAATTTAGCAGCGAAATGCTTTCTTTGGTTCATCAACGATTTGAAATCAAAATAGATCATTATAAATAAAATGCATACATATGAATAAGAATAACTATTGTGTCATTATGGCCGGAGGTATTGGAAGTAGATTTTGGCCATTAAGTCGAACTGCCAAACCAAAACAATTTCTTGATGTCTTAGGAATCGGAAAAACCTTGTTACAACAAACATATGACAGGTTTGTACAAGTTATTCCCAGGGAAAATATTCTCGTAGTAACAAACAGCGATTATGGTGATATTGTTTTGGAACAATTACCTGATTTGAAAGAGCAGCAGGTATTAAGAGAGCCACTGCGCCGAAATACAGCGCCGTGTGTTGCTTATGCCAATTACAAAATTTTAAAAGATAACCCGGATGCAAGCATTGTGGTTGCTCCATCTGATCATCTCATCATAAAAGAAAATGAATTTCTGAAAGTATTGGAACACGGTTTGGATTTTGTTTCCAATAATAATAACCTGTTAACACTTGGAATAAAACCAAGCAGACCGGAAACAGGATACGGTTATATACAGGTTAACGGAGATAACAATGAACCCATCGTAGTTAACGAAAGCCTGCGGAAAGTTAAAACGTTTACAGAAAAACCCGATTACAATATGGCGAAAGTGTTTTTTGAGAGTGGTGACTTTTACTGGAATTCAGGCATATTTTTTTGGTCACTTAAAACCATTATGGAGGCTTTTGAACGTTTTTTGCCGGATGTAAACAACTTGTTCAGTGAAGGAATTGAAAAATATAATACCCGGGATGAAAACGAATTTATTAGTAACACATATACAAACTGCAAAAACATTTCCATTGACTACGGTATCATGGAAAAAGCAGATAATGTATTTGTGTTATGTTCTGATTTCGGATGGTCGGACCTGGGAACCTGGGGATCCTTATATGAAAAGCTTGAAAAGGATATAAATAAAAATTCCATCATTGGTGAAAATGTTTTTAAGTACGATTTAAAGGATTGTTTGGTAAATGTGCCTCATGATAAACTGGTTGTGCTGCAAGGTTTGAAAGATTATATCGTAGTGGAATCAGATGATATTTTACTTGTTTGTAAAAAACGTGATGAACAAAAAATCAAACAGTTTGTAAATGATGTGAAACTTAAAAAAGGAGATGCATTTGCATAAAAAAAAAGTCCGCCATGTTCGGCGGACTTTTTTAATTTAATTAATTAACCTTTTCTCCATTTTAATACTCCCACAAGTCGTGTTCCATATTAAACAGTGATTCTTTAATTCTTTCAGATTCCATTAACGTTTCAAGGCCTAAAGTATATTCTTCAATTAAACGATTGCTGTAAACATTCGATTCTGCATAAATGTAGCTGTTAAATCTTCTTTGCCAGAAGAAATCATCAAACGACATACGTTGGGCATCATTGTGACGGTTATAAATTTCATATCTTGATAGCAACGGACGTGCTTCCGGGAAATATACCCAGAATACTTTTTTCTTTTGAATTTCCTCAGTAGGTAAACCATCTTCACCAAGACGATTATACACCCGAATAGGGCACATTCCTACTACCCGGACTTTCATTACAGAATGCTGTCTGTCGAAAAACCATTTTTCTTTAACCAGTAGTTGTTTAACTTCTTCTGTTCTTCGTTCGCGCTGTACAGGTGTATATGTTACTTCACCAGTATTTGGATCAATCACCTGCACTGTATCTATACCTGCCCCCAGATTAAAATCAACAATATCTTTTGTTAATTGAACTTTAAATTCATTGTAAGGGTCATCAGGTGAATAGGCTGTAAGACCTTCGTTATCAATGCCATATAATAACAAATCAATAAGGCTCATTCTTTTCCCGATGGGTTTTACCGGATAATACAAAGGGAGGTTTTGTTTTTGCCTTAAATCTATGATTCTCCATAAGGTTTTTGACCACATAACATCAGCTTCACGCACATACGGATATGGAACAGGTTTCTTATTCGGGACATGTTCCTTTGTGTAAATTTCTTTTTTAAGATCCTGGGCTTCCAGTTTTGTAGTACCGGCTGCCAGGATAGAAATGCCTGCTAAAATTAGAACAAATCGTTTCATTATGATTAATTTTAAAGGTTAATTAATTTTAAATACTATTGCATTGAGCGGACGTTCAATACCATCCGGACCAATGGCTTTTATATCTTCAAAATATATTCTGTCTCCTCGATTGAGTTTCTGAATTAAATCTTTTTGTTGCGATGTAAATAAATTGTTTCCTGACTTGTAATCCTGGGTAAATCCCTTAATTGTTGCAGAAGTTGTAAACTGCGTCACCTTAAAGTCAAGGTCAAAATCAAAATTTTCCATATCCGCAATTACACCTGCTTGTGCCAGTAATACGTTTTTTGCAATCACACCGCTGGTCATATTGGCTATTTTTGCAACAGGATCAGGAACTTGTTTAACCCTGAATTCATGGAAGCCAAACGACTGTTTATTTCCATCAATATTTGCATATACGGTAACGAATGTTTTTCCAACATGCCTTGGTTTTACTATCCATGTTCCGTTTGATCGTTTTTGAATAACTCCGTTATCAATGGTTGCGCTTATATTTTCGGAGGGCACCCCGGATACAAAAACATCAACGGGATTATCAACTCCAAGATAAAATACATTCATTTTTAATGGGTTAACCCCTGCACTTCCTTCTGCTACCTGATAAGAAGCACTAAATGGCCTTGATGTGTATGACCCGTCAAGGTTTTTTAATTTAATGATACCTTTATACGATTTATTACCCAGGGATTGGCCTCTTTGTGTGAAGATTCCTTTACCACTTTTAACTTCAATGGAGTCATAGTTGCCAACCATATGATAGTCCCATTTTTTTGCAGTTTCATTGTATGTGGAATCATAGCTTCCAAGATAAATTATAGGATCCTGGGTTGTATCTGAGGCAGCAAGGAAAATTTTAGCTTTGTACTCATTTCCTTTAATAATATAGTTGGAATTTGGAATGACTGTTGCTTCTAATCGGTTAAATTTAAAGCTACCGGCATCAATTTGTCCATATAAATAACTAATAACCTCTGATTCTGTATTTCGCACATCTGTTTGTATTCCCGACATAATTGCGATTACCCCTGCCAATGGCAGATGTTCAAAATTAGCTGACTCCCAGGGGTGTTTTTGACCATCATTACCAACATGATCTTCAGTTTCCAGATTTGTTTCAATAGAATGTATAATTTCTTCATCTTTCGAATCAATGAGACTTAACAAGAAATCTCTGTATCCATTTAAAGCGTTTCGAAGTTCTTTTCCGCGTTTATCATTTTTATCACCTATCATTACCTGGGCAGGAACATCCATGTTATCTTTACCATTTATTTCTTTGACATGAATGTGCTCTCCTTCAATGGCTGGAGACTCTGCTCCCTCTGATATTGTAACGATTTCTTTTTTCATGTCCTGAATAAGGAAATACAATTCATCAGACCTTTTTTTTACTTCCGCGGCCTGTTCTTTAAGTGGGCCAACTTTTTCAGGATTTGCAATTGCCTTTTCATTAAATTCTTCATAGATGACTTGATTCCGGGCTGCAAAGTTGCTTATAGTTTTATTTAAACCTTCATCAACGTTAATAAAAGCATCAAGCACCTCTTTCTGTACGTTCATTGCAAGCAATGCCGTAAGTACCAGGTACATCATACCTATCATCTTCTGTCTCGGTGTTTCTTTACCGTGGCCCATTTCTAATTATTACTAAATTAAAATTATTAGATTTTTTATTTGATTGTAGCAGCACTTACTGAAGACAGCATATTACCATATACCTCATTTAATGATGATAAACTGTTCCCCAGCTTCGATATCTCATTTTTATATCGAATTGTTTCGTCAACTGATTCCTTTAAACTGTTTGTCATTTCATCCAGTCCGTTATACAATTGTTTCGTATCTTTTAAATGTTGGCTTGTATCCTGCAACTGAAGTTCATAAACTGTATTTAATGCTGATAAATTTTTATTTAAAGAAGACAAGTTGTTTTCGTATTCACTACTTGTTCTTGAAATATTCTCCTGACCGTTGAGCAACGAAGAAGATAATTTTTCATAAGATTGAATGAAATTTTGTCCACTTTGATTGATCAGGTTAACAGAATTCTCATATGACATTGACAGATTATTGGATGACTCTTTCAGGCTCTCATTTGATCGTTGGTAAGTATCAGAAAGAGATTTAACTGAATCTGATGCAATCTTTACATTTTCAAAGTATTCTTTTGTTGCAACGGTTGCTTCAGAAATATCATTTAAGTTATCCACTGAAGTTGATAATTTGGTGAGGCCTTCACCCAATTTTGAAAAGGTATCTGAATTCACTTCAGGAATAGTCGCTAAACCGGCAAGTGCATCGTTGTTTCCTCCGCTGCTTGGTGGGCCCGCTGAATTTCCATAACCGCCTGGAGAAGCACCTAAACCTTCCTGTTTTTTGTGCATTGAAGGACCCATTTCCCGATGTTCTTTAAATCCTTCTATTTCTTGTGGGTCCGTCATACCGGCTAACTCGGGATAAACCAACGTCCAGTCCAATTCTTCATGAAGCGGTTCAAATGCAGAAAAGAAAAATATAACTGCTTCGGTACTTAGCCCGGCAATAAGCATCATGCTGGCACCCGGCCAGTGCATAATCTTAAAAAGGGCACCAACTATCACAACCGCTGCTCCAATTCCATAGAGCTTTGCCATAAAGTTTTTCCAACCAGAACTCTGAACAATTTCAGTAACATTCATAACTTGAGATAATAATATTTATAGTAATTAATTCTCTTTAAGGACGTAAAATCAATAGCTTTTATTGTGCTCTTGCAAAACATATTAGTTGCCGCCAATATAAGATCTTACGCAACGAAAGCCAATATATGATTTTGCTGTATCCTGATACTCATAGGTACGTGTACCATTTTGCATGTAATATGCAATATCTTTCCAGGATCCACCACGAATAACTTTTCTTTTTAATACAGGAGGATCATCCGGAGATGCATTGTATTTATAATCAGGATTCATGTCATGAGAGAAAATATAAGCCGATTCATCAAATGCATTTGCCGTCCATTCAGCAACATTTCCTGCCATGTCATATATACCCCATTCGTTTGGCTCATAAGTTCCAACAGCAGCAGTTGCCAGTGAACCATCATCGGTATAATTTCCTCTTAAAGGTTTAAAGTTTGCAAGAAAGCAACCTTCTTTATTTCTTGTGTACATACCTCCCCAGGGATACATTGAGTGATCAAGTCCACCTCTTGCTGCATATTCCCACTCAGTTTCAAGGGGAAGCCTGTAATCATGTACCCAGGGGTCACCTTCACTTGCCAGTGAATTATTCAGGAATTGCGTTCTCCAGATACTAAAGGCATTTGCTTGTTTCCATGTAACTCCTACAACCGGGTAATTGTCATACCCAGGGTGCCAGAAATACATATTTGCCATGGGCTCGTTATACGAATAAGTAAAGTCAGAAATCCAACATAATGTATCGGGATATACATTGACAACATCGCGAATGATGAATGAAGAACGGTCTGTAATTTCTACTCTCTCACCATTGTTATTTAAAATGTAACCCTCGTATTCTTTTGTTTCAAAGTTATATCTATTTGATTTTTTGGCTGCCTGCTGATAATCTACCCAGAAATATTCATACATCAATTTTCGGGTATCCAGTTGCTTTCTTCCAAAGAATCTTTCCTGTGAAGGATAATATAGATCTGATAGAATTTCATTAATCTCTTCATCTCTGAAGTCAATTTTTTCGTCCCAGTTGATCAATGGAGGATCGATGGGGTTACCCAGTTCGTCTTCAGCAATGATATATTCATCAAGTTGTTCGCCAAGCATTCTTCTCATGATAGAATCACGAACCCAATGAACGAATTGACGATATTCGTTATTTGTAACTTCGGTTTCATCCATCCAGAAGGCTTCAATTGACACGGTTTTTGACATTGTTGATTGTGCCCATGCAACATCCTGGTCACTCTGTCCAAGAGTGAAACTACCTTGCGGAATGAATATCATTCCAAATGGATCTGGTTCAAAATACTTCTTTCTTCCTTGAACCCCAACCAGTTCACCACTGCTGTAACCGCCGCAGCTACTGATGATTATGACAACTAAGAGGACAATAAATGAACTTAACTTTTTCATGGCTCTTTGTATTTATCTGCAATTTTTTGTTTCTCTATTTTTCCTTTATACCGAAATTATTCATTAATGTTTTATAAATATCGAATGCTTTTGTATTTTTTTGGTGATTTATCCTTATTTATTTCAAAACAATAGTTTAACATTATTTCTACCGAACCATCGCTATAATTCATAATTTTTGAAAATGTGTAATCATAAGAGATACCAATTTTTAAATTATTTGTAAGTTCAATTCCCGCTAAAAAAATCAGGTCCGGAACTCTTAAAGAAACGCCACCCCAGAACTTTTTATTGTATTGAACCAAAGCATTTACATCAATCTGAGATGACTTCCCGTCTGATCGCACCATTAATGAAGGCAAAACTTCAAAAGATGGATTTGGCATTTGCAACGTATAACCGGCAGTCAGGTAATAGTGCCTTTTTAGCTGATACTCTGAGCTTCCTGCAACTTCGCTTTCGCCTTTGGAATATTTTAACGTAGGTTCTGTAATATTGGTTGCAGAGATACCAAAATATAAATCATCAGTATTGTAAAATACTCCGCCATCCATATTAAATACGGTGACATTTTCATCCCCCTGCGGAATTGCATTATCCGAGCCTGAATGAAAGATACTGCCATCGTCAAATTCCCAATTAGCTTCTCCCAGCGCATTGTTCATCATACCACCTGCAACCCCGATAGCCAATTTTCCATCTCCAACATCGAATCTTAAAGCATATGAAAGGCTTAATCCCAGATCGGTGTTGAATCCATAAACATCATTACTAACGGATAGGCCTGCACCATGAGAAACTCCAAATAAATTGAATGGAGTATTTACATTCGCTGCAAATGTACGGGGAGCACCTTCGAATCCCAACCATTGATTCCTGTTAATGGCTGTGGCACAAATTTTCCCGGAACTGCCGGCATAGCCTGGATTTGTTAGCATATTGTTAAACATATAATGACTAAACTGTGGATCTTGTTGTGATGACACATCAAATAGCAATACGAAAATCGTTAAAATTGAAAGGAGAAAACTTTTCATGATACTGTATTAATCAAACTAATAAATCCCTCAACATCCGCATTAATTACTAACAGTAAAATAAGCAAAAATATTATATCCGAACAAATTAATTAACACAATACTAAAGATAATGTTTTTCTCCAGTACCTTATACTGGCAGGGTTAAATAATGTTACTTATACAGATGATTTTCATATTCATCCAGTGCAATATAAACAGTCGATTATAAATAATTTGTGAACCGAGGACAACTTGCCCCGATATTTTTTCGGGGAGCTCAACGAAGTTAATGTAATGAGGCTAAAAACGTTGATGAGAAAAAGCGCATTAATTGAACCGATGGAAAGCATCCAGCCATCTGTCAGGAATTTCGTCATTACAGGCAACCTCATAGTCCAGCGCTGAACAGGAAATAATGATATGGTTCTTTTTATTTTTCTTTGGATCGGATGGTACAGCCATCCACCAGCGATTTGTTTTGATGCTTTTATAGAAGATAATCTGCTGTTCGAGTTTGCTATTGGCAACAATAAATTTTTTAAACGATTTTTCACCTTTTTCCGGGGATTCGCCGGCTCTATTAGCCAATCCATCAATAAAATACCATGATATTTGGGCTGCTAAATGTGAGGTTTGATGGTTATTGTCAAATTTAGGATTTACTTCAAAAATACCGAAGGACGACACTTTTTCACCAAGCCCTGCATATCTCGCCATTTGACAGAGCTCTTCCCCATAAAAGCCGTTCGGCGATGGGTTATAATACCCTGGCGCATCCGATTGTTTTACCGATGAAATATCAACACTTACAATATGAGAATCACGAAGTTCCGGTTCAAGAAGTGGTAAATTTGAACGAGCAAGCCCCAAACGCTTAAGAACGAAATTTTTGTTTCTGAATATGTCTAAAACTTCATTGTTGACGAAATAGGATTGATAACCCAGGCAGGCGAAATCCAGTGGATAAATATTTTCCTTTTCATCGAAAATATTTATTAGGAACTTGTCGGATGCAGATGCTTCAGCAGCTTGCAAATAATCAATTTTACGGTCAATACATGTTAATTTGTATGGTATGTTTTCTTTTTTCAAAGCCATGCAATTGCTAATTGTCATATCTTGTGTCCCACCAAGCACTAAAACCGGAATTTTTATTTTATACAGCATACGAAATACTTCATTTGCTCCATAATATGTATCAATTATTTGGTTGCCCGGTTTGAGGTTTCCCAGGTCAATGATTTTTAAATGATTTTTAAATCCGCGCAATTGATAAAGATATTCACGGATTTTATCAGGTGCCCTGGACGAACCAGTGTTATAAGAGCTTCTATCCTCGGGAATACCTACGATGGCTAAATCAAAACCATCCAAATCCTTTACCGGATGATCAGGGGTGTGAACCGTGATGGTGCGACTCATGGATGAATCATCAGGTTGTTGGTATACCAGGGGTTTTTCCAGTTCAACCGGGGTAAGAAAATCTATTAAGTTCATAGAATATAAAGTATGTCGCTATTTTTTGGATTTTTTGGTTTTTGCCGATTTTTCTATGATTTCCATGCAATCATCGTATGTCAACTGTTTTGGATCAGTATTTTTGGGGATCCTGTAATTTTTCTTTTTGTAGGCGATGTATGGACCCCAACGGCCATTAAGAATCTGAAGGTCCTGGTCATGATCAAATGTTTTGATCTTACGGTTTCTTTCTTTTTCTCTTTTTTCTTCAATAAGCTCTATTGCCCGCTCCAATTCGATCGTGTATGGATCATCAACTCCTTTTTTCAGTGATGCAAACAGCGATTGATGTTTTACATATGGACCAAAACGACCAATAGAAACAGTGACGTCTTCATTTTCATATTTGCCAAGATTCCTTGGAAGTTTAAAAAGTTCGAGAGCCTCTTCAAGTGTAATATTTTCAATAAGCTGAGTTTTTAAAAGACTGGCAAATTTTGGCTTTTCAGCGTTTTCATCCTCCGGTTTTGCAACACCCATCTGGGCCACAGGACCATATCTTCCTATTTTTACATACACAGGTTTTCCCGATGCAGGATCATCACCAAGATATCGTTCTCCCTTGCTTCTTTCGGAATGTTGAAGTGTATTTTCTACTTTTGGATGAAATGATTTGTAGAAGTCATCTAACATTTTCCTCCATTCTACTTTACCAGCAGCAATATCATCGAATTTTTTTTCAACATTGGCCGTAAAATTGTAATCCATGATGGTGGTGAAATTATCTTCAAGGAAATCGTTAACCACCATTCCAATGTCTCTTGGGAAAAGTTTGGATTTTTCGGTACCTGTAATTTCGGTTTTCGTCTCATGGTTTATCTTGTCATTTACCAGTCGAAATTCATTGTACTGTCTTTCTTTTCCCTGTCTGTCCTCTTTTACAACATATCCCCGGTTTTGCACTGTTGAAATAATTGGTGCATAGGTTGAAGGTCTTCCAATTCCCAGTTCTTCAAGTTTTTTTACCAAACTGGCCTCTGTATATCTTGGAGGATGGTTTGAATATTTTTCAGATGCAGTTATATTTCTATAGTCAAGTTTTTCATCTACTTTTACCCGGGGGAGTAATCCTGAATCGCTTTCATCAGGTTCATCATCGGTAGATTCCAGGTAAACCTTTAAAAAGCCATCAAATTTAATGACTTCACCATTTGCTGTAAATTTTTCATCTGAGTTGGATAAATCTATGCGGATGGTTGTTTTTTCAAGTTGGGCATCACTCATTTGTGAGGCAATGGTTCTTTTCCAAATTAATTCGTATAATCTCTGTTCATTTGCACTTGCTTTGATTTCTGGTTTATTAATATATGTAGGCCGAATGGCTTCATGAGCTTCTTGTGCACCTTTCGATTTGGTTTTATAATTTCTAATCTGTAAATACTTATTGCCGAATTCTCCGGTAATAACATTTTTAGCCGATTGTACTGCTGATTGGGCGAGGTTTACCGAATCCGTTCTCATATAAGTAATGTGTCCCGATTCATATAAATTCTGTGCAACCCGCATGGTTTGTGATACTGAAAAGCTTAACTTGCGGCTGGCTTCCTGTTGCAATGTTGATGTTGTAAATGGTGGTGCCGGTGATTTTTTTGATGGTTTGGTGGTAATATCACCTACGGTAAATGAGGCTTGAGAGCATTTTTTTAGAAAGTCTTCAGCATCAGATTTCTTTTTCAGTCGATTTTTCAGGACGGCTTTAATTTCAACTTGTTTTGAATGAACATCAAGACATTCAAAAATACCAACAACCCTGTATGAAGATGAGGGTTGGAAATTCATGATTTCACGCTCTCTTTCAACCAATAATCTCACAGCAACTGATTGCACTCTCCCTGCTGACAGATTGGGCTTAATTTTTTTCCACAGTACCGGTGAAAGTTCAAAACCCACAATCCTGTCAAGTATTCTGCGCGCTTGCTGTGCATTTACCAAATTGTTGTCAATTCCGCGCGGACTTTCAATTGCCCGGTTGATGGCATCTTTTGTTATTTCATGAAATACAATGCGTTTTGTGGTTTCATTTTTCAATTTTAACACCTCATACAAATGCCATGCAATGGCCTCCCCTTCGCGGTCTTCATCGGATGCTAACCAAACTGTTTTCGTGTTTTTTACAAGTTTTTTTAATTCATTAACTACTTTCTTTTTATCTTCCGATATGATATAATCCGGCTGGAAATCATTTTCTATGTCAATTCCCAGATTTTTCTTTGCCAGGTCCCTGATATGTCCGTAACTGGATGTAACCTGATATTCTTTGCCAAGAAATTTTTCAATTGTTTTGGCTTTTGCAGGTGATTCAACAATAACTAAATTTTCTCCCATTATAATAATGTTTTAAGCAATATAATTGCCGTTTTAAACGTAATTTGAAACAGTGTTCAAATTTGTAAAGTAAATAATTATTACTTTTACGACAAAGTGCATGAAATATTATGGCAAATTTTGAAGAAAAGAAAAAAAAATATACCCGGAATTTTTGGATAATCTTTGCAACACCTTTTGCGGTGCTTTTTCTGTTATTTTTCTTAATTTCAGAAGGATGGTTGGGATATATGCCCAAATTTGAAGAACTGGAAAACCCACAAATTGATCTTGCAGCACAGGTCTTAACAGAAGACAGAGAATTATTAGGAAAATATTTTAATCCTAAGAATAACCGTACAACTGTGAATTACCAGGAGTTATCTCCATACCTGGTCAATGCACTAATAGCCACGGAAGATATACGGTTTCATAAACATTCGGGAATTGATGCACGAGGCTTGGTAAGGGCTGTAGTTTTTTTAGGAAACCGGGGAGGCGCCAGTACGATTACCCAGCAGTTAGCCAAGCAGTTGTATCACGAAAGATCACCAAGCATTTTGGTGCGATTGTGGCAAAAGTTTAATGAATGGGTTATTGCTGTAAAACTTGAGAAAAGTTATACAAAAGAAGAAATCATTGCAATGTATCTCAACCAGGTAGATTTTTTAAATCTTGCTGTAGGCATTGAATCTGCGTCGAGTGTTTATTTTAACACTACCCCTGATTCACTTAAGCTGGAAGAAGCGGCAACCCTTGTAGGAATGGTACAGAATCCATCTGTTTACAATCCATTGCGCAGACCTGAATTAACCCAAAAACGGAGAAATATAGTATTGAGGCAATTATATAAATATAAATATATAACTGAAGAGGTTTATGATTCGGTTAAGACTATACCGTTGAGTATTGATTATCAGCGGGTAGACCACAGTGAGGGATACGGCACTTATTTCAGAGAGTACCTAAGATTAATTATGAATGCTGATAAACCGGAACGGAGTGACTATGGGTCTTATGCGAGTTACAAAGGTGATTCACTTGACTGGGTCAAGGATCCATTATTTGGTTGGTGTAATAAAAACAAAAAGCCAGACGGGTCAACTTATAACCTTTACAATGATGGCCTTCGCATATACACAACCATTAATTACAAAATGCAACAACACGCGGAGCAAGCTGTGAAAAAACACCTGGGAGAATATTTACAACCAGCATTTAACAATGAAAAAAAAGGGAAAAGAGGAGCTCCGTTTTCCAATGATCTTACTTCAAAGGAAGTGGATAACATTATGCAGTCATCAATGAGAAGATCGAACAGGTATCGTACGTTGAGAGCAGCCGGTGTTTCCATGGACTCGATCAGGGAATCATTCAAAACCCCCGTTGAAATGCGGGTATTTACCTGGAATGGAGAAATTGATACTGTTATGACACCCTGGGATTCTATACTTTATTATAAGCACATATTACGTGTGGGAATGATGTCAGCAGATCCACGAACTGGTCATGTGAAAACATATGTTGGAGGTCCTGATCTGGCTCATTTTCAGTATGATCATGTGAAATTCGGAAAACGTCAGGCAGGTTCTACATTTAAGCCGTTTTTATATGTCCTGGCATGGCAGGAAGGATATTCACCCTGCCGCAAAGTTCCGGTAACTCCGCAGGTATTTCCTGATAAGGACTCAATCTGGTCGCCCAGGACAACAGGAAGAAAATACATTGGTACAGAACAAACATTGAAATGGGGACTTGCCAAATCCGAGAATTTGATTTCGGCCTGGCTGCTTAAAAATTTTACGCCGCAATCCATTGTTGACATGGCTCATAAACTGGGAATCGAAAGCCCTCTGGATCCCGTATACTCTATGATATATGGTGTTTCAGATGTTTCGGTTTATGAGATGGTAAGTGCTTTCAGTACATTTGCAAACAAAGGGGTTCACATTCGACCCATCTTTGTAACAAGGATTGAAGATAAAAACGGTAATCTCCTATCAACCTTTCAACCAACAGTAGAAGAGGCTGTTAGTGAGCAAACTGCATATCTCATGTTGAATGCAATGCAAGGCACGGTTAATTTTGGTACGGCCATTGGATTGAGAACAAGGTTTGGATTTGAATCTGAAATAGCCGGAAAAACCGGTACAACCCAGAACAACTCCGATGGTTGGTTTATGGGGATAGTCCCTAAAATGGTAACAGGAATCTGGGTAGGTGGAGAGGAAAGATCAATCCGTTTTGACAATAATCATATTGGCCAGGGCGCTTATATGGCAATGCCCATCTGGGCTCATTTCATGAAAAAAATTTATGAAGATGATGAAATTAATATTTCTCCTGAAGATGAATTTGACATGCCTGATAATCTTAATGTACAGGTAAATTGCGATGAATACGTTCCCGACGATTATGCATCTCCAAGTGACAATTATGGAATTTCGGGCTACGGATTGGGTTATTAAAGCAAATTGCAGACCCCGGTTTTATTTTACAAATACCTGTTTTACAAGGTTTTCTATTTTGCTAAATGAGATTATTTCCATCGGGGTTTTTAGGTGAGAAATATTTTTTTGATTTCCACTTGCGATGTACACTTTTTTAAATCCAAGTTTATCGGCCTCTTTTAAACGTTGTTCTGCATGAGAAACCGGACGAATTTCGCCTGAAAGCCCAATTTCAGCATAAAAGCACGAATCTTTCGTGATGGGTAAATCAAAATTAGAAGATAGTATGGCCATTACGATTGGAAGATCCATAGCCGGATCGTTTAGCTTTATCCCTCCTGCTATGTTCAGGAAAACATCTTTTGAAGAGAGTTTAAACCCTGCTTTCTTTTCAAGTACAGCCAGTAACATGTTTAATCTTTTTACGTCATAACCGGTAGATGATCTCTGAGGTGTTCCGTAGGCGGCCGTGCTTACAAGGGATTGAATTTCGATTAAAAAAGGTCTTGCTCCGTCAATGGCTGCAGCAATTGCTATGCCGCTTAAATCTTCATCAATTTGATTAATTAAAACTTCCGATGGGTTTAATACTTCTTTCAGGCCATCAGATTGCATTTCAAATATACCCAGCTCTGAAGTTGAGCCAAACCTGTTTTTTGATGCTCTCAGCAACCGGTAAAAATGATTTTGATCTCCTTCAAACTGAAGGACAACATCAACAACGTGCTCCAATACTTTCGGACCGGCGAGATTGCCTTCTTTGTTAATATGTCCGATAAGAAATATGGGAATTCCAAGTGATTTTATCTTTTTTTGTAGCTTCCCTGTGCATTCCCTGATTTGTGTTACCGTTCCCGGCGATGATTCCAATTGCTCGCTCTGCATGGTTTGAATCGAATCCACAATGACGATGTCTGGCATTACTTTGTCAATGTGATAAATGATTTCTTCAACATTTGTTTCTGTGAGGATTAAACATTTGTCGGTCAAATGTTGCAGGCGTTCGGCGCGGTATCGTATTTGTTGTTCGCTTTCTTCACCGCTGACATACAAGGTTGTTTTTTCTGATATTTGAAGTGCAAGTTGCAATGCCAGGGTTGATTTTCCAATGCCGGGTTCACCGCCAATAAGGATAAGCGATCCGGGAACGATACCTCCTCCCAGAATCCGATCCAGTTCGGATATCCCTGAATGCATTCGTTTTTGTTTTTCAATAGAAATTTCGTTCAATTTTACAGGATTAACCCTTCCCTGGCTTAACTTGTGTGAAATACCTGTTGTTTTTCCTTCCGTAATTTCTTCCTGGAAACTGTTCCATGCATTGCATGACGGACATTTTCCCAACCATTTTGGAGATTCATATCCGCATTGTTGACAAATATAAACGGTTTTTTGTTTGGCCATGCTCTGTTTATTGCGAAGCAACTATTTTCTGAATGATTTTACTTGTTGAATATCCTTCAAGAAAATCAATGGTTACAACATTTCCATTATTTTTTTTGACAAACTCATAGCCAACAATATCTTCGGGATGGTAATCACTTCCTTTAATCAGAATGTCAGGTTTAATAAATTCAATGATTTTTTCCGGTGTTTGTTCCTTGAAAAGAACTACGGCATCAACAAATAATAGGGAAGCCAGCAACAGACCTCTCGAATTTTGATCGATTATAGGCCTGTTTTCACCTTTAAGCACTTTCACCGATGCATCCGTATTCAATCCAATAATTAATATATCGCCCTGGTCTGCAGACTTGGCCAGATAATCAATATGACCTTTGTGAACAATGTCAAAACAACCATTTGTAAATACAATTTTTTTATTTTTAAAATGCCAGTATGCCAGCTTTTGCGATATTTCTGACATATCGTGAAAAAATTTTTCACTGATCATTTCATTTATTTTCATTGGCTAAACGATTGGAGAATAAAAAGATATCAAATGAGCTAAAATTTGCATAAAATCCGGCTAAAATTTGCAATGGTTTTATGAAACGAGTTTGTTGGTCGAGGTGTCCGGGAATACAATGGTAGGTTTAAAGTTTTTGGCTTCTTCAAAATCCATTGAACCATAAGAAATAATGATGATGACATCCCCGATGGCTACCTTTCGCGCTGCCGGCCCATTCAGGCATATTTCACCGGAACCTCTTTGACCTTTTATAATATAGGTTTCCAGTCGTTCACCGTTGTTGATATTTACTATTTGCACCTTTTCGTTTTCTATCATATTGGCGGCATCCATTAAATCTTCATCAATGGTGATACTCCCAACATAGTGCAGATTGGCTTCGGTAACGGTAACCTTATGTAATTTTGATTTTACAACTTCAACATTCATGATATCACAAAGTTATGAAGAAATTTTAATATTATCTATCAGTCGGATGTCTCCGGTAACTACGGCAATGCATCCTCTCATGTTTTTTCCTTCCTTCCATTGCTGCATTATTTGCATATTATCTTCATTCACAATTTCAAAATACTCAACATGTAGCAGTGGGTTTTGGTTTACCTGATTTACGACAAGATTTTTCAACTCAGGAATAGTTAATTTGTCTGCATTTTGTTCGGCCTTTATTAAAGCCTTGTAAATTTCAGGGGCAACTTTTCGTTGTTCTTTTGATAAATGGAGGTTTCTTGAGCTCATGGCAAGCCCATCGTTTTCTCTTATGATAGGACATGCAACTATTTTTACATCATGGTTTAATGTATTTACGATATGTTTTATAACCTGTAATTGTTGAAAATCTTTTTCTCCAAAATAAGCAACCGAAGGTTGAATTATGTTAAAAAGCCTGTCTACCACCATAGCAACCCCTTGAAAATGACCCGGTCGATATGCACCTTCCATAATTGATTCAAGGTTTTCCAAACCGTAACCGGTTAATTCTTCACCGCTGTAAATCTCATCGTATGATGGAATAAAAACACCATCGCAGCCGGTGTTTTCCAGTTTTTGTAAATCGTCGTCTATAACACGGGGATATTTTTCGTAATCGTGTTTGTCATTGAATTGCTCGGGATTTACAAAAATACTTGCCATTGTAAAATCTGTCTGTTGCTTTGAAGCATCAATCAAGGAAAGATGTCCTTGATGTAATGCTCCCATGGTTGGAACAAAGCCAATTTTTTTACCCTGATTGCGAATCTCTGTGAGCAGTTGGTTGCAACCATGCCTGGTATAGACTTTAATCATTATCCGAAATAAATTTCTACAAATATAATGATCCGTTCAGAATTCGAAAGATCTTTCCGTTAGTTGTTTTAAATGAAGGCCATATTATTGGAAAAAAAAGTTTCAAAAGGCAATTATAGAAAACATGAAACACCTGCTTTCCGATATTTCCTTAAATAATCAATTATTTTTAATAACTTTGCGGATATTTTGGCAAAAAACAAGTGAATCGATGGAAAGTGTAAAAGTATTGTTCATTTCACAAGAAATCACACCTTACTTACCGGAAACAGAAATGTCGTTAATTGGAAGAAACCTGCCTCAGGGTATCCAGGAAAAGGGTAAAGAAATAAGGACATTTATGCCAAGGTATGGATGTATAAATGAACGCAGAAATCAGTTACATGAAGTCATCCGGTTGTCTGGCATGAATTTGATAATAGATGATACGGATCATCCTTTAATTATCAAAGTTGCATCAATCCAGGCTGCACGAATGCAGGTATATTTTATTGATAACGAAGAGTATTTTTTCAGAAAGAATGTGTTGACAAATGATGAGAAAAATTACTACGAAGATAATGATGAGAGAGCCATTTTTTTTGCCAGGGGTGTTCTCGAAACAGTTAAAAAATTGCGATGGTCACCTGATTTAATACACTGCCACGGTTGGTTTACTTCGCTTGTTCCCTTATTTATAAAAAAACATTTCAAAGATGAACCTTTATTTATGAATTCGAAGGTTGTATATTCCATTTATGATGATGAGTTTACCAACGTTTTTGATGGAGAAGCATTCAAAAAGAAAGTATGGGTTGATGGCATTGAGGATAATGATTTAGCCCGGATAAACAAATCAATTGATTACCCGGAATTGTCAAAACTTGCAATAAACTATTCCGATGGCATTATATTTGGTAGCGAAAAAGCAAATAGTAACGTTTCCGATTATGTAATAAAAAGTGGTATTCCCGCTTTGGAATATCAAACACAAGAGACATATGTGGATGCTTACTCCGGGTTTTACGACAAAATATTAAGTGTAGAAATTAATGATTAAAAAAAATTTTCGACGCCAGGATCAGTTTTTATTGTTTATTATTTTCATATTTTTTACCGGGTTTTATTTCACATCGTGCGATGACGATACGTCAAGGCTGGGTTTAGGTATCCTGCCTGCATCCGATACGTTGAATGTGAATAGCTTTGATACCCTATCAATATATGCTTACACTGAAAGGAGTCCGGGCATCGAAACAGGCCAGCCAAAATATTCACCTTTCGGGTATTATAACGACCCTATTTTCGGCTCAACCAAAGCTGAATTTGCCACTGAATTTGGCTTCAGCGCTTCTGATACCATTAAAGGTGATAATCTTGTGGCAGATTCTGCAATTATGTATATCCGGATTTTAGAAAATGGGGTTTATGGCGATGTTTCCTCTTTGGTTCAAATGGATGCCTACCTTATCAATAACGAATTTCCCGAAGACAGTCTTCATTATTCGAACTATGACCCGGCAAACTTCACAGACATAAAAAAAATAGGTTCAAACAAGTTGCAACTAAATCAAGCGCAAATTAAATTTTATTTTGACCAGTCATTCGCTAACATGCTTCTAACACCTGCCTTGGATGAGAATGATACAACGTATAACAGCATTGTTGCTTTCAAAGAAAAATTTAAAGGCTTATTGTTTCGAACACAACCCCTGGAAGGTAATGGAGCAATTGCATTGTTTAACCTGTATGCATTCAACAGCTTTGATCAGGGAAGACAAGTACCATCATTTATACAGTTATTTTATCATTTTACAGAAAATGATTCTATCGTAAATGAGCAGGTAACATACACTTTTGAACGGGACGAAGATTTGTTCTTCAATATGTATGAACATGATTATTCTAAATCGGATTTTTACAGTAATCTACATACTGATATTATTGATTCTGTGGTTTATTTGCAGGCAATGGCAGGTACGCAGGTACGGATTCACATACCTGAACTTGATAACTGGACAGAGCCTGGCGAAATTGCTGTCAATTCAGCTTTGTTAACAGTAAATTTGGAAGATTTTGATAAAACTTCTGATTTTCTGGTTCCACCTTTTCGATTAGGAATGAAAGTGGTTCACCCGGATGGTGAAGAGGAACTTATCGAAGATTTGCAAACGTTCTCATTTGATTATTTCATGGGTGCGCTTAGCCAGGATAAATACACGTTTAATATTACCAAACATGTTCAGGCCGTTGCCGATGGGGCAGAAAACCAGGACATTATCATTTATCCGGTATATATCGAGGAGATTAATAATTTCTCCAGATTAACCGAAAATTATATTTTACCTGAACGTGTGGTTTTGGCAGGTACAAGCAACTCAACCCCTGTAAAATTAAGTATAATCTATACAAAATTGTAATTTTTTTAAATACTGGTCGTTATTAGATAAGTATTTATCAAACTTTTCAGCTTTTTAAGAGTATATTTTCTAAACTTGCACCAGAATAGACTTTTATAGTCACTAAAACAAACGTTTATATATAATTAATACATTATTATGTGTGGTATTGTAGGTTACATCGGACATCGTCAGGCATTTCCTGTGTTAATAAACGGATTAAAAAGACTGGAATACCGGGGATACGATTCGGCAGGAGTTGCCGTACTCAATGGATCTCCAAAAGTTTTTAAGAAAAAAGGCAAAGTAGCAGATCTTCAAGAATTTGTAAAGAGTGAGAATATGGAAGGTTTCATTGGAATTGGCCATACTCGCTGGGCTACCCATGGCGAACCAAACGACGTGAATGCTCACCCTCATTCAAGTGAATTCGGGAATTTTATAATTATACACAATGGTATCATTGAAAACTATGGCAAACTGCGGGAACGTCTGGAACATCGTGGTGTTCGGTTTAAAAGTGAAACTGACTCAGAGGTGCTTGCCAATTTAATTGAATATATTTACCTGAAAGGTAAGGTTTCTGCTGAGGTTGCAGTGCGTTTGGCACTTACCAAAGTTATTGGCGCTTACGGTCTGGTTATCATGTGCAAAGATGAACCGGATAAGCTTATTGCTGCCCGGAAAGGCAGTCCGCTGGTAATTGGTGTAGGTGATAATGAATATTTTCTTGCGTCCGATGCTACTCCCATTGTTGAATATACAAAAAGTGTTATATATCTCAACGATGACGATGTTGCCATTATCAAGAAAAACGAGTTGGTATTAAAAACAGTTCGAAATGACAGCCAAACGCCTAAAATTCATAAATTGGATTTGGATATTGGTGAAATTGATAAAAATGGGTATGATCATTTCATGCTAAAAGAAATATTTGAACAACCGCGATCCATACTTGATACCTTTCGGGGGCGTGTAGCCATAGATAATAAAAGCATGAAACTTGGCGGGCTTTACCATGTCATGCCAAAAATCATCAATGCCAGGCGTATTGTAATTATTGGTTGCGGAACCTCCTGGCATGCCGGTTTGGTTGGCGAATATTTGTTTGAAGATTTAGCAAGAATGCCGGTGGAAGTTGAGTATGCATCGGAATTCCGTTACCGGAACCCAATTATAAAAAAGGACGATGTTGTCATCGCAATATCTCAAAGTGGAGAAACAGCCGATACTCTCGCGGCCATAAAAATGGCAAAGGAAGCCGGAGCATTGGTTTTAGGCATATGTAATGTAGTTGGTTCGAGTATTCCAAGGGAAACCGATGGCGGAGTTTATACACATGCGGGACCTGAAATTGGAGTAGCTTCAACCAAAGCCTTTACTGCCCAGGTAACTGTTTTGGCCATGATGGCAATTATTGTAGGTTATGAGCGTAAAGTTCTTGCTGAAAAAACATACTTGTCATTGATTCGTGAACTCACAGAAATACCCTCAAAAATTGAAACCATCCTGCAGAATAATACTTACTACAAAGAATTGGCAGATTTGTACAGACATGTAACAAACTTTCTGTACCTGGGCAGGGGATATTCTTTCCCGGTTGCTCTTGAGGGTGCCTTAAAACTCAAAGAGATTTCATATATACATGCAGAAGGTTATCCGGCTGCTGAAATGAAGCATGGTCCAATTGCACTTATTGACCAAAACATGCCGGTAGTGGTAATTGCAACCAAAGATAAGTCCTATGAGAAAGTCGTAAGCAATATTCAGGAGGTGAAGGCTCGCAGTGGGGTTGTTATAGCAATTGTTACCGAAGGTGAAAAAGAACTTGAAAAAATGGCCGACCATGTGATTGAAATTCCAAAAGCCATAGAGCCACTGGTTCCCTTACTTTCTGTTATACCCCTGCAGTTATTATCATACCATATTGCTGTTATGAGAGGATGTAACGTTGATCAACCACGGAACCTGGCGAAGTCAGTGACTGTTGAATAGAACATAAGCATTATAAAAGTAGACCGGATATCATCATAAGGATATCCGGTTTTTTATTTTATAATTGCAACGAAAGTAATTAAAACCAAAATTGTATTTTTGTGCAAATTTTAAAAATGGCAATATGAGCGAAATTAAACGAAGTAAAATTAAAGAATTACTAGCAACAGAGAATTATGATCAAATGGTAAACGTAAAAGGATGGGTAAGAACCCGCCGTGGTAATAAAAACATTTCTTTTGTTGCATTAAATGACGGAAGTATTATTCACAATATCCAGGTTGTCATTGATGTACCTTCGTTTGATGAAAACAAACTTAAGCATGTTACTACAGGTTCCTGTATTTCGGTAACCGGAGTACTTGTAAAATCAATGGGCAAAAACCAAACCATGGAAATACAGGCAAAGGATATTGAAGTATATGGAAGCGCGGATCCTGAGACATATCCACTGCAAAAAAAAGGTCATTCTCTCGAATTTTTAAGGGATATAGCGCACCTGAGGCCAAGAACCAATACTTTTGGCGCAGTTTTCAGAATACGCCATGCGATGGCGTATGCTATTCATAAGTTTTACAATGATAAAGGATTTTATTATTTACACACTCCCATAATTACCGGATCAGATGCCGAAGGTGCCGGGGCTATGTTCAGGGTTACAACGCTTGATTTAAATCGAGTTCCAAAAAACGGAAATGCAGGTATCGATTACAGCCAGGATTTCTTCGGAAAAGAAACCAATCTTACGGTTTCAGGGCAGTTGGAAGGAGAACTCGGAGCTATGGCACTGTCGGAAATTTACACATTCGGGCCAACGTTCAGAGCTGAGAATTCAAATACCCCACGACATTTGGCAGAGTTCTGGATGATAGAACCTGAAATGGCATTTTATGATATTCATGACAATATGGACCTGGCCGAGGAATTTATGAAGTATTTAATTTATTATGCGCTTGAACATTGCATGGATGACCTCGAGTTTCTCAATAAAATGTATGACAAAGAGTTAATTGATCGGTTGAAATTTATAGTGGAAAACAAATTTGTTCGCTTGTCATATACCCAGGGTGTTGAAATTCTTGAAAAGGCAGATCAGAAATTTGAGTTTCCGGTAAGCTGGGGTGCCGATTTGCAAGCCGAACACGAAAGGTACCTGGTTGAAAAGCATTTTAAGAAGCCGGTTATTCTTACCGATTATCCGAAAGAAATTAAGGCTTTTTACATGAAGCAGAATGATGATGATAAAACCGTAAGGGCAATGGATGTTCTTTTCCCGAAAATCGGCGAAATCATCGGCGGCTCGCAGCGTGAGGAGAATTATCAGAAACTTGAAAACCGAATCGAGGAACTCAATATCCCGAAAACAGATCTATGGTGGTATCTTGAGACACGAAAGTACGGAACAGCGCCACACAGCGGATTTGGACTGGGTTTTGAACGATTGGTCTTATTTGTTACAGGAATGGCAAATATCCGGGATGTTATACCATTTCCGCGGACACCAAAAAATGCAGAGTTTTAACAAATTTTGCCATTCTTAGTTATATTATAAGTAAAAATGGTATATTTAAATTCACATAGAAAATGATTTGTATCTGGAATTGTATATGTTAAAACAACGATTACAACAAAAATTATTACAAAAGCTTTCTCCACAGCAAATCCAAATGATTAAGCTGCTGGAAATTCCTACCATTCAACTCGAACAACGAATTAAAAAGGAATTGGAGGAAAATCCGGTGCTTGAACTAGGTAATGAAGAAGAAGGCGACCGGTATGAGGAGGAAGAAAGAAATCAGGACCAGGAGCAGGATGAATTCTCTTTGGATGATTACCTGAATGATGAAGATGTCCCGACATACAAACTTAATACCAGAAACTATTCAAAGGACGATAAACGTGAGGATATACCATTTTCCATCGGAGCTTCATTCAGTGATCAACTCGAATCTCAGTTAAGCCTGCGGAACCTCGATGAAAAGCAGTACACCCTGGCTGAGTACATCATTGGAAATATCGATGATGATGGATATCTACGCCGAAAACTGGAAGCTATTGTTGATGATCTGGCATTTTCTCAAAACATTAGTGCAACCGAAGAGGAATTACTTGATGTGCTCAGGATCATTCAGGACCTTGAACCGGTGGGAGTGGGAGCCAGGGACCTTCAGGAATGTTTGTTATTACAAATTGATAAGAAGGATCAGAATATTAAAGAAATACGGCTGGCAAAACAAATATTGAAATATTATTTTCAGGAATTTACCAAAAAACATTATGATAAAATCATAAATCGCCTGAACATAACAGAGGAAGAACTGAAGGAAGCGATGGTAGAGATCGTTCATTTGAATCCTAAACCCGGGAGTACATACAGCGATCAATACAATCGAAGTGCCGAACATATAATTCCGGATTTTCTGTTGGAAAACGATGAAGGTGAATTTCAACTGACATTAAACTCTCAAAATGTTCCTGATTTAAAAGTTAGCCGAACCTATACCAATATGCTGGAAGCCTATTCGAGAAATAAAAAGGGTTCATCAAAAGATCAGAAGGATGCGGTTAGTTTCGTGAAACACAAACTCGACTCAGCAAAATGGTTTATTGATGCCATTCGGCAAAGGCAGAACACACTGTTAATGACCATGAACGCTATTTTGGATTACCAGAAAGAGTATTTTGAAGAAGGCGATGAAACCAAACTGCGCCCGATGATACTCAAAGATATCGCGGATGTTACCGGCCTTGATATATCAACCATTTCAAGAGTGGCAAACAGTAAGTATATACAAACCCATTTTGGCATTTATCCTTTGAAATACTTTTTCTCGGAAGGGCTGCAAACCGAAGGTGGTGAAGAAGTTTCGACCCGGGAGATTAAGAAAATTCTTCAAGACTGTATTGAGAATGAGGAAAAACGCAAACCACTAACCGATGATAAACTCGCCGCAATTTTGCAGGAAAAGGGCTACCAGATTGCCCGCAGAACCGTAGCCAAATACCGTGAACAACTAAATATTCCGGTGGCCAGGTTGCGGAAAGAGCTTTAAACGGGAAATTTGACCTCCGTATACATCATTTTGGTTTTTTTATAAAACCTTCTTTGAGATCATGTGAAAGTTTTTTAATGCTTTCTTCTTTTGTGTCCCAGGTACACATAAATCTTGCACCGCCCAATCCGATAAACGTATAAAAATGCCAACCTTTTTTAACCAGGTGGTCTTTTACATTTTCAGGAAGTAAAAGAAATACAGAGTTGGCCTGCCTCGGAAACATCATTTTTATTTCTTCAATGGTGCTGATTTCAGATTCAAGCAAAGCTGCACAATGATTGGCATGCCTGGCATATTTTAGCCAGGTATCATTTTCGAGGAGTCCGATCCAGGGAGCTGCTAAAAATCGCATTTTTGGTGCCAGTTGGCCTGCCTGCTTGCAGCGATAATCAAATTCATAGGCCAAATCTTTATTAAAAAATACAACAGCTTCTCCGTTTGCAAGTCCGTTTTTAATACCACCAAAGCACAATACATCAACACCTGCTTTCCAGGTAATCTCCGATGGATGTATGTTCAGTCCTGCTACAGCATTTGAAAACCTGGCACCGTCCATGTGGATTCGGAGTTGATGGTCACGACAATATGCTGATATTTTATGTAATTCATTTACTGAATAAACAGTACCAACTTCGGTGGCTTGCGTCAGACTTACAACACGGGGTTTTGGATAATGGATATCTGTTCGCTTGAACAAAAGTTTTTCAATTTCAGGGATTGTTAATTTTCCGTTATCTCCGGTTGCCAGTAAAATTTTTGCACCGTTGGAGTAGAATTCCGGAGCACCACATTCGTCTGTTTCAATATGCGCCAGTTCATGAGATATGATGCTGTGATATGATTGACAGAGTGACGCCAGAGATAAGGAATTTGCCGCAGTTCCGTTAAAAACAAAAAACACTTCACAATCTGTCCCGAATAAAGTTCGAAACATGTCCGAAGCCTTGTCGGTCCAATAATCATCTCCATAAGAAAAAACATGCCCTTCATTTGCCTTTACAAAATAATCGAAAGCTTCAGGACACATTCCCGAATAATTGTCGCTTGCAAACTGTTGTATTTGTTTTTCCATAGAGCCGTATTGTTTAATTTGTGCAAATTAAGGCAATATTCGGATAAAATTGCAGTCATGGCACAAGAAATAATGATGGGAGGTGTCATAATAGCAAAAGGATTTGTACCTTTTTGTGGAAAGAAATGATTTAAATGACCGAAAAGGATTTAGTTGAAAAATTAAAACGACAGGATGAAGCTGCCTTTAGGTACCTGGTAGAGTTGCATCAGGTAAAGGTGCGAAACACGTGCATGGGCATGCTTCACGATGCTTGTGAGGCAGATGATATATCACAGGAGGTGTTTATAGAGATATTTAAATCCATTCGAAAATTTAAAGGAGAATCAACGCTTTCAACCTGGATATACCGCATTGCAATTAATAAGAGTTTAAACCATTTGCGAAGTAAAAAACGAAAAAGCTGGATGAAACTATTTGGAAATAGCTTCGAAACTCAAAAAGAAATGTTTGAAATATCCGATTACAAAGAACCTCAGGCGATTCTCGAAAATGCCGAAAAGGAGAAAATGCTGAAGGAAGCCATTGATTCTCTACCAGATAATCAGCGAGTTGCATTTGTATTGAGCAAATATGATGAACTGTCCAACCCCGAGATTGCTGATATTATGAAAACAACAGTGTCATCGGTTGAATCTTTGAATTTCAGAGCAAAACGCAACTTGCAGAAAAAGCTTCTACATCTTTTTAAAGAATTTAATGATTAAAAGCGCAAGAATAATATTTCAATGGTGTCAAACTAAAAAACGGAACAATGAATTGCAACAAAATAGAACATAAACTGATTTTTTATAAGGATGGAGACCTTACAACCGAAGAGAATTTATTGGTTGAATCTCACCTGAAAACATGTGAAGCCTGCACAAAAAAATATTTTCAGTTGAAAAATGTTCTATCAGTTGTCAGTGACCAAAAGGTAACCGATGTCGATCCATATTTCTATACACGGACTTACCAGCGATTGAAAAACACCGGAACTTCAAATGCAAGGTTTGTGAATGAGAAATTTCTTGTCCCTGCAATTCAATCGCTTTTAGTGGCAGCTTCCATTGTCATAGGCATTTTCATTGGTTTAAATGGAAACCAAAGCAATGCAAGAGATGCGTATGTAAATGCATTTGCAGAAGATTACTATTTGTTCGAGACTGAATTTGAGCCGCTGGAGGCTACCATATTCACTGAAAATGAAAAATGACATGGATTTTATAATGAAGAAGAAAATATGGTTTTGGGTATTGATTGTTTTGGTAATTATCAATGTGGCTGCTTTGCTAACCATAATGCTTCAGAGAAATATACCACAACCCAATACACCGCCGCGGCTGGTTGAGGACCTGGATTTCAGGGGTATGAATTACTTTCTGAGGCACGAATTGAATTTATCGGATGAGCAATTCAACACATTTCAACGTATGAGACGGGAAAGCATGGAAGAATCAGCCAGGATTATGATCATGCTGCATGAGAAAAGAAATGAAATGTTGAACGAATTAACTGCAAGTCAGCCCGATCAAGAAAAGCTGGGAAATCTTGCAAAGGAGATGGGAGATTTACATGAGAAACTGAAAATGAAAACGTTCAATCACTTCCTTGAACTGAAAGCTTTATGTTCACCTGAACAGGAAAAAAAATTGAACCGGTTTTTCATGGATATCCGGGAAAGAAATCCCCACCCAAGACGAAATTCGCCTGGTTTTCGTCATAGACAGGGAAAAAGGATGAACAGGCATTTTGAATAAAAAAATGCAATAATAATTTTAAAATGAAAGCAAAAATGAAAACAAAAATCAGAAAATCAATGGTGTTGACCATAGGAGTATTATTTCTTGGATTGAGTTCGGTAATGGCACAGCCTGGCAGAGGTTTCGGACGTGGTCAGGGACCTAATGCCAACCAGAGGCAGGGTGCCGGAATGGGATTGTATGCCAGTTTTTTGGATTTAACTGAGGAGCAACAGGCATCTATTGCTGATTTACGAACAATCCATTTAAAGAAAATGACAGATTTACATAACCAAATGAGGGAAAAACGGGCCCGCTTGAATTCGTTGACAACAGGTGACAATTATGATATAAAAGAAGCAGAATCTGTTATCGATGAAATGGGAGATATCCATACCCGCTTATTGAAAGAGCGTACAAGTCACCGGCAGGATGTACGTAATTTGCTAACAGAAGAACAACAGACATTATTTGATGCAAGAAAAGGAAGAAGGATGGGAAATCAAATGGGTTATAATCGTAATGGCAGAGGCGCAGGCAGAATGGGATATGGATTTGGACCGGGCCCATGTAGAAATTTTAATTAAGTAGTTTTTTTCGTGGGTGAAGGATTTGGTGGTCAGGTTCTAAGGCTGCCAAATCTTTTTTACTTCATTCAAAGATTATTTTCTTTTCCTCGTTTAACCATCCAGCTTCAGTATCGTTCAATCCCATGCAAATGGTTATATCTGATTGTTCTATATCATCAACAAAAATAATTTTAATATCTGCCTGGGCTATTTCCGGGACTTCCATCCATATACCCGGCCCTGTGATATGGGCTTCCTCGTACACAAACCAAACCTTTAAGTCACACACATTTTCATCTTCAACAAAGAAAATTTTAGCCTGGGCCTGTTCAATGGTTTCAACTTCAAAGAATTTTTGTGCATTCGCCATTCCAATCAATATAAAGGCAAAAATTACAGCACTAAATAGCTTTTTATTCATAAAAGAATTACTTTACCGGTAAATCAGGATTTAACTTTTAAAAAAAGAACTTACCCTTAGATAATTTTTTCGTTAACATATTTTTTATACTTTTTTTAAAATTTGGGGTTACCCTTTCAATAGATTTTTATTCATTGGATATACAATTTATATGAACATTATAGATTATTTGGCTGAACAGAAAATACAGGAAGCTATAAATAATGGATAATTTAACAAATTACCTGGATTTGGAAAACCCATCGATAATTCGGAATAATTCGGTGTTCCCGGGAATGAAAGGGTTGTTTTTCTGTTTAAAATTTGTGACCAAACCTGAAATTTGGCACTCATTTCAATCATGGTCGTGCTTGCTCCGCTGAAGCTATGCGAAAGCGCAGTGTGCCTCAACCGACCAACGGGAGCTCGCGAACACAAAACAGTAATTAAACATGTGAGCAATAATTATCTCAGACAACCTGTCCGACAATTGGCGGATAGCTTGCACCGATTTGACAAAACGTGAGCAGTTGATACTTAAAATAAACGAAATGGAAAACTGGCTTTTGATGAGAAAATGAATGTATTCGCCGTTTTCAGGGCGGATTTATTTTTTCCTGATAAGTACAGCCCAGTCTTGTAGCGATTCTTCAGGTGCTTCGCCAAGTTCTACAATCTCTCCTCCTGTAAACTCCGTTATCGTGTTTGTTTTGAGATTACCACCTTCCCTGGGTGAATACCAAAAAACTTCATACGTTCCTGAAGCATCGGTCATATCAAGTTGTGAAGTACCTCCTTCGGGCAGGTAAACAACATAAATTTCTCCTTTTTTGGCGTAACAATAAGCATTTGCATTGGTAATAAGGTAATCAGCAGATTCCATTTCAGAAAATGGCAGATATATCCTGAAAAAGTCAATGGCATGTTTTGTATAATCCCACATCATGTCTCGTGACCGCCAATCTTCACAATTTAAATCATTGTTGTGGTTTTTATAACCAAAATACCATTCTACACCGCCACCACCGGACATCAAATTTGCCCATAAAACATATCTTCTCACTGAATCCTGGTTGTTGTGTGGCTCGCGATCATCGGGGTCCACACCACGCCATGCCGGGCCAATTTCATCGATATTAACAATCCAGGGTTTTCCAGCTTCCTTTGATTTTTCAATCCAGATTTTTGTTTCTGCATGGGCAGAAAGGAGATTTCCGATTTGAATAGAGGGACCATTCAGATATTCATATCCAAGCAGGTTATTGAATATTTCATTCCGGAATTTGGGATTTGCATGGGTGTGAATAACTACAAAATTATTATACGGATCTGTTTTTTTCATATACCGGGCCATTGCTTTTTGCTGTTCGGTGGTTTGTCCATCGGGAGTAAAATCCGCAGGTCCATTTTCCTCTCCCATGTTCCAGGTTATTGCAAGATGATGAGAAAATCTTGCAATTAATTCACGGTAATAAAGCATACGCTCCAGGCCGGTGTCGCCATTGTTCAGTAATAACTCGTTTTCAGTTTCCTGTAAAACAAAATGCAGCATCAATCCAAGGCTGTCCATGTGAGTGAATACAATTTCCCATTGATCAAGTTTACTACAATCAAATCGAGTGAAATCATCAGGTGAGACATAAGGCCAAACGTCTTTACCGTCACCTTCAATATTCATTGTTAGAAAATAAACGGAATTCATTCCCTCGGAGGCAAGGTAATTCAGGGCGCCAATAATACCTTTACCATTGCCTCCCATCCAGGTTGGATCGCCTTCATTCCAGTCTTGTATATGAGGAGCATATTCATGCAGGTTTTCAGGCGGTGGCGCTTCACCTTCGCGGGCTTCATTATCGACAATATCGCGGGTGCCATCAAATTCTTTGTATGCCAGGAAATTTTCAGGACTGTCAGCTCCACCTTTTAGAAAATATTCGTTGGTTTCAGCAAACTGGAGGTATCTTTGATCTACATAATTTAATTTGCCTTTTCCCCGGAAATCATTACCGGATTTATCTGTTGGCCCGATTACAAATTCACCTGTTGCACCATCAAAGGCTACAGGTTTTCCTGCTTCAACATCCTGGTTGATGGCAATTCTGTCACCTTTACGGAACGATACCTGGTAGGTCCAAATTCCTTCGATATCAGGAGTAAAGCGCACCTGCCAGACATTCCCTTTTGAAGCCCCTGATTCTGCTGCATTTCCATCAGCGGCAAAAAACCCCGGTATTTTATATGTTTTTTCCCCATTGGTAAAAGTAGCTTCCATGCGATAGTCTGAAAAAGGATTTTCTTCACCGGTTTCATCAAGTTCAGGACCCTGGAAAGATATAGTTACTTTATGCCATTTCTTTAATTCACCGTCGATTTCAGGCTTCGTTTGACAGGAAAACAGAAATAATCCGGAAGCTATAATAAGTAGAATTGTCATGTGGGTTTTCATAATTGCATTGGTTTTTTTGGGGTATAAATGCAAGATAATAAAAAAAGGGAAGCCGTCCGGACTTCCCTTCAAATATAATAAGCCATGATAAGTTTTGATTTTAACCACACTTGGATGAACCACAATCGTTACAAAGCAAGCACCCTTCCTGGTAAATCAGGTTGTTTGATCCACATTCCTGGCATTTTTGTTTTGTTTTTGCCACTGTTCCGTTTGGGATGTATTTCTTAAGTGCTCTTTCAACACCTATTTTCCATGAATTAATTGTATCACTGTCGAGATGCAGAGATGCAACAAGGCCTACAACATCTTCAATGGGCATGCCGTGACGCAACACACCTGAAATTAATTTTGCGTAGTTCCAGAATTCAGGACTAAACATGTGCGATAATCCCCCGAGGGTATTCTTATAACCGTATTTATCAACATATTGGAAATCATACCTGGTTTTACCCAGTTCATCACGGTTTTTAATGATTTTACCTTTTTTAATTGATTTGGGAATGGGGAACATTTCTTCGTCAGCCAGACCGGTAAATATTTCGTATGGCCGTTTATCCTTGATACCAACAAAAGCGATCCATTTTTCATCGTTGTTGTTAAACCGGATGATTTCAGCATCAAGTACTTTGGGTCTTTTGATGGGTTCAGCATTGTTTTTGTTTTTATCTTCGTTGGTAAGTAAAACTCCGGATCTTGAACCATCCCGGTAAACGGTTACTCCTTTGCAACCACTTTTCCAGGCTGTTTCGTACAGACTTCCAACCAGGTCTTCATTCACATTGTTTGGGAGATTGATGGTTACACTGATGGAATGATCCACCCACTTTTGGATTTCACCCTGCATTTTTACTTTCATCACCCAATCCACATCATTGGAAGTAGCTTTATGGTAGGGTGACTTTTCAACCAACTTACCGATTTGCTTGTCATCGTATTTTTTTACTTCTTCCACGTTGTAGCCGTTTACCTCAAGCCAGGTGATAAATTTGTGGTGAAAAACATTGTATTCTTCCCATGCATCACCAACTTCATCAATATAAGCTACATTGACGCTCGCATCATTTGGGTTAACCTTTCGTCGGCGCCGGTATACGGGCAGAAATACAGGCTCAATGCCAGATGATGTCTGGGTCATCAGGCTGGTTGTTCCGGTTGGTGCAATGGTAAGCAAAGCGATATTTCTACGTCCGTATTTTTGCATATCGCGGTGCAATTGCTCATCTTCAGCTTTTAACCTGTTGATAAAAGGATTGTCTTTCTCCAAATGCATGTCATAAATGGCAAACGGGCCTCTTTCTTTGGCCATGTTCACGGATGAACGATACGTTTCAAGGGCAATTGTTTTATGAATCTCAGTGGAAAAATCAATCCCGTCTTCACTTCCATAGCGAATTCCAAGTGCTGCAAGCATATCGCCTTCAGCAGTAATACCAACGCCTGTACGACGGCCTTCTTCAGCTTTTATCCGGATGTTTTCCCATAATTTTCTTTCAACACGTTTGATCTCCATGTCTTCCGGATCAGCATTAACCTTGGTAAGAATGGCATCAATTTTTTCCAACTCCAAATCAATAATATCATCCATCATCCGTTGTGCATAGGCTACGTGTTTTTTAAAGAGTTTCCAGTTAAATACAGCTTCTTCAGTAAACGGATTTTCCACGTAACTGTACAGGTTTATTGCCAACAATCTGCAACTGTCATATGGGCAAAGGGGTATTTCACCACAGGGATTGGTCGAAACGGTTTTATATCCTTGCTCAGCATAGCAATCTGCAACGGATTCATTGGTGACAGTATCCCAGAAAAGGATGCCGGGTTCGGCAGATTTCCAGGCATTGTGAACTATTTTTTTCCAAAGTTTATGGGCGTCTATTTCTTTTTTAAATACAGGATCATCCGATTCTATCGGATATCTTTGGACATAAGGTTTATTTTCTGTTATCGAGCGCATAAAGTCATCATCAATACGCACGGAAACATTTGCACCTGTTACCTTACCCGCGCTCATTTTTGCATCGATAAACGATTCGGCATCGGGATGTTTGATAGAAATGCTTAACATCAAGGCACCCCGTCTTCCATCCTGTGCAACTTCACGTGTGGAGTTTGAGTACCGCTCCATGAAAGGCACCACACCGGTAGATGTCAAAGCACTGTTTAATACAGGGCTTCCTTTCGGGCGGATGTGGGATAAATCGTGACCAACGCCTCCTCTTCTTTTCATTAATTGTACCTGCTCCTGATCGATTTTCATAATGCCCCCGTAGGAGTCGGATGGACCTTTGTGACCAATAACAAAACAGTTAGATAAAGAAGCAATCTGGAAGTGATTTCCAATGCCGCTCATCGGACTGCCTTGTGGAACAATATATTTAAAATCTTTCAGTAAATGATATACTTCATCAATACTTAACGGATTTGGATATTTTTTTTCAATACGGGCAATTTCACCGGCAATTCTCCAATGCATATCATCCGGTGTGCGCTCATAAATTTTTCCGTACGAATCCTTTAAGGCATATTTGTTTGCCCAAACAGTAGCAGCCAGCTCATCGCCATTAAAATAAGCTTTTGAAGCCTTTACAACCTCTTCATATGCAAATGTTTTTGTATTCTTTTCCGTTTGTTTTTTCACACTTGTTGACTCTGTTTTAACCTTTTTTTCATTCTTTTTGACGACTATTCCATCTGATTGCATACCTCAATATTTTATAATATTTTATAAACTTGTTAAATAAGAAAGTCCGGAGGAATTTGTTTCCGGGTATGCAAGTTAGTAAGAGAAAGAAATCGGAGCAACGTACATCACCTCGTATTTATTAACAATCTTTGATAGTTTTCAACCGGAATTTGTATGTGTTTGACATACAATCTTATAAATTTAACATCCTTATTTAACACCACGAATCACCTAAAAAATAAGAAATTTTTCTTAGTTTGATACTACACTTTCAAGTAAAAATTATCAGCAAAATTTTAACAATTTTTTGAATAAAATGGTTGTTGATAAATCATACTATTTTATCTTAAATTGTACGTTTATTTAATCCAATGAAATTTTATTAGCGAACATTGATTGAATCACAATAAATGATCCAAAAATGGCCTAAATGCTTTTCAATCAGTTTAATAATTCAATAAACCCTAAATGCAAGCGACATACCTGACGACATTGAGCAGGTGGTTTTCAAAAAAAAAGCCGGTCGTTTCGACAGGCTTTTTGTAAATTTTGTAGAGAATTTACCCCGGTGATTCTAACCTGAATTTTTCGGGCTAAAATAAATCGAAAGGTTTTATCCGCGAATTGCTTTAATGCCGGGCAGTACCTTTCCTTCCATGTATTCAAGCATGGCGCCACCTCCGGTAGATACGTAACTTACTTTATCAGCAAGTTTATTTTTATTTATGGCTGCTACCGAATCTCCTCCTCCAATCAATGTGAATGCACCTTTTTCTGTAGCTTTTGCAAGAGCTTTGGCTATTGCCGAGGTTCCCTTTGCAAATTTCTCCATTTCAAAAACACCCATGGGGCCATTCCATAAAATGGTTTTTGATTCATTGATTACATTCGTAAATGTATCAATAGTTTCCGGGCCGATATCCATTCCCATCCATCCATCCGGAGTTTCATCCGTTTTTGTTGTACTGGTTTCAGCATTAGCGTCAAATTTATCTCCATTGACTGCATCGGTGGGCAGGTAAACGTTTACACCCTTTGCTTCAGCTTTTTTCAAAAGGTCAAGGGCCATATCCAGCTTATCTTCTTCACAAAGTGAATTACCAATGTTTCCTCCTTTTGCTTTAATGAAGGTATAGGTCATACCACCACCAATGATGAGGTTTTCAACCCGTTCAAGCAAATTTTCAATAACCATTATTTTATCAGAAACCTTTGCTCCGCCCATGATGGCTGTGAATGGCTTTTGGGGTTCTTTAAGAATTTTATCCATTGCCTTTAATTCACTATTGATAAGAAATCCAAACATTTTGCTGTTGTTATCAAAAAATTCGGCAATGATAGCTGTTGAAGCGTGTGCGCGGTGTGCTGTCCCGAAAGCATCGTTTACATAAACATCAACCCCGGTTGCCAGTTTTTCAGCAAAACCTTTCATGCCTTCTTTATCTTTATTTTCCTCCTTGTAAAACCGAAGATTTTCCAACAATAGTACTTCACCCGGTTGTAATGCCTTTTTCATTTCAATGGATTCATCGCTGATGCAGTCGTTTGCAAACTTAACTTCTTTTCCCAGATGATCCGACAGGGTTGGAATAACATGTTTTAGGGAAAATTTTTCTTCGGGTCCTTCTTTCGGACGTCCGAGATGGGACATTAAAACCGCAGAACCACCATCACTAAGTATCTTTTTAATGGTTGACAGTGCACCGCGAATTCTTGTGTCATCCGTTACTTCAAGGGTTTCTTTATCCAGGGGCACATTAAAATCTACCCTTACAATTGTTTTTTTACCTGAAAAATTATAATTCTCAATTGTCTGCATTGCTTTTATTGATTTGTGTGTTAATAATTGCGCAAAGGTAAAAAAAGTATTTTTATTTACCTTTGTTGCAAACCGATGCTAAACATTTTATTCATTATTTATTTTACACATGCAATTTACGGAAGTAATTGGACAAGAGGAGGTTAAATCGAGGCTTATACAGACAGTAAAGGATAACAGAATCAGTCATGCACAACTATTTCAGGGTCCTGAAGGAAGTGGTAATCTAGCACTTGCTATTGCTTATGCACAATTTGTTAATTGCGAAAAAAAGCAGGAGTGGGATTCGTGCGGCGTTTGTAAATCATGTTTGAAGTATCACAAATTAATTCATCCGGATCTTCATTTTGTTTATCCGGTGGCTACCACAAAATTAGTAACCAGGGATCCGGTAAGTGATGATTTTTTATCCGACTGGAGAAATATAATTGGTCAAAACCCCTATATAAACCTTTCGCATTGGTATGAAACCATTGGCATTGAAAACAAACAGGGGATTATCGGAAAGCGGGAAAGTCAGGAAATTATCAGGAAGTTAAACTTAAAAAGTTTCGAAGCTGAATATAAGACCATGGTCATTTGGATGCCGGAGAAAATGAATCAAACATCAGCCAATAAGCTTTTGAAAATGATCGAAGAACCACCGGCGAAAACCTTGTTTTTGTTGGTTGCTGAAGATACAACATATATGCTGCCGACCATCCTGTCGAGGACGCAATTGGTAAAAGTTCCGGGAATAAAATTTGAAAGTATGACGAAGGCGCTGGAAAGTAAACATGGATTGTCTCTCGATGAGAGCCAGTCGATTGCAAAGATTGCCAATGGTAATTATTTAGAGGCGTTGAACCTGATTGAATCATCGGAGCAGACAGAATATAATTATGAAAAGTTCGTTTTTCTTATGCGGATATGCTACAGTAGAAAATTAATGGATATTTTTTTATGGGTTGATGAGATGGCAGGAATTGGCAGAGAACGGCAGAAAAGCTTTTTTCAATACGCGCTACGAATGGTTCGGGAAAATTACATGCTTACATTGGCTACCGAAAGCATCGTTTATTTGTCAGACAAGGAAGAAGGTTTCTCTGAAAAATTTCATCCTTTCATCAACGACCGCAATGCCATGGACATTGCAAATCAACTGGAGAATGCCCAGGCTGATATTGAAAGAAACGCGTATGCAAAAATTGTTTTGCTGGATCTTTCATTGAAAATTATGAAATTGATTAAAAAATAAAATTGGATACCTTTGTCTGAATTGATACCATTATTGAGGTTAAAATACCGGGTAATTTGGTAATTAGATAAGGAAATTGAAAAATAAAAAATATTATGGGTTGTGGAGAATGTTCAGCGAGAGGAAGTTTTAACGATACCGGTACAATCACTCGTGGAGGCTGTAATAAATTAAATACACACGATTGGTTATCGGATCTGCCAGATAATTCAAATGAAACCGATGTGGTAGAAATAAGGTTTAAGAGCACACGGAAAGATTTTTATAAGAATGTAAACGGGTTGTCTGTCAAAAGAGGAGATGTGGTTGCTGTGGAGGCGAGTCCCGGACATGATATCGGAGTGGTTTCGTTAACCGGAAGGTTGGCTGAATTGCAAATGAGAAAGTTGAATCTGAAACCGAAATCTTACAATTTTAAAAAAGTTTACCGTAAAGCGAAAGATGCCGATATTGATAAATGGAAATCAGCACAGGAAAAGGAAAAACCAACCATGGTGCGCGCCCGGCAGATTGCAAAGGATTTGGGATTGGAAATGAAAATAGGTGACGTAGAGTACCAGGGAGATAACACAAAAGCCATTTTTTACTACATTGCCGATGGACGGGTTGATTTCAGGGAGTTGATTAAAGTTTATGCCCGGGAGTTTTCAGTTCGGATTGAAATGAAGCAAATCGGAGCCCGCCAGGAAGCCGGGCTTATCGGGGGAATTGGTTCGTGTGGACGGGAATTATGTTGTTCCTCATGGAGAACACAGTTTTCATCGGTTACTACGGATGCCATCAGGTACCAGGAATTACCGGTGAATGCACAAAAACTGGCCGGGCAATGCGGAAAATTGAAGTGTTGCCTGATGTATGAATTGGATACTTACCTGGATGCCCGTGAAAGTTTCCCAAAACAACTTCTCGAACTCGAAACAACAGATGGCATTGCCTATCATCATAAAACAGATGTTTTGAAAAAGGAAATTTGGTATTCATTTGATAAAAACGCCCCGGTAAATTTAACCTCTGTGCCCCTTGAAAGGGTTAAAGAGGTGATTATGCTCAATAAAAAAGGACAAAAAGTGGATAAACTGATCGAAGAAAGCGTTGTATCTGATAATTTTTACTCGGCTGGTATTGTTGAAGAAGAAAATCGCATTGACCGGTTTGATAAGAAAAATACTTTAGATAAATCCAAAAAGAATAAACCAAAAAAGAAGAATAAATTTAAAAAGAAGTTTAGAAACAGGAACAAAACCAATGAATAATGAATCAGTGTTCTTGGTGGTCGAAATGAATGGTTATTGTAAAATGTAAAGTTTAACGATTTATTAAACTTGCTTTTTGAACAATTCATTTCGTTTTTCATTTTCCCTGAAAATATAAATTTTTTTGTGATGGTATCAAGAAGGTATATTTTAAAAACTATTTTTACATTTGTGTCCGCTTCCATGCTGGGAAAATCATTTGGAATGAAATCAATGAGCACAAAAGATAAAGGTTTATCGGATATTCGTTTTGCAGTAGCGTCAGACGGGCATTTTGGTCAGAGTGAAACACCTTCGGAAATGTATTACCAGAATATTGTGAAATGGCTTAATTACGAAACATCAGAAAATAAGCTGGATTTCATCATTTTTAACGGGGATATTATCCACGATAAACCCGAATACCTGGAAGTTGTGAAAGGTTATTTTGATAATTTGGCTGCACCGTACTACCCGGTCCAGGGAAATCATGATATGGTAACGGCTGCTCATTGGGAAAAAACATGGGGAGTGAACGTCAATCATAGTTTTGAAGCAGGAAATGCAGCATTTATTCTTATGGCTACTTCCAACGAATCCGGTGAATACCTTTGCGGAGACATTGATTGGTTATCAAAAGAACTGGATTTATACAGTCCTAAAAAACATATATTTGTTTTTCTGCATATATCTCAAAAGGATTGGACCAGGCACGGAATTAACTGCCCGGATTTGCTGGATCTGATTAGCCGCACAAATAATATTTCTGCCGTGTTTCACGGCCATGACCATCAAGAAGATGATGTGAAGTATCATGGAAACATACCGTTTTTCTGGAGTGGCCATTTTGGTGGCAGTTGGGGGCAGGAATATAAAGGTTATCGGATTGTTGAGGTTTCCGGTAATAAAGTATTTACGTATATGAAAAACCCGTTGGGTAGAATTGAACTACCTGGAACAGAGATATAGAATTAATTTATCTTTGTATTTTCAAAATGAGTTTTCAATGATTTTAAGCGTTGATCCAGTATTCGATTTTACATAATTAGCAGAAATTGATGAAGCATTTCTGAGTAATTCCGGACTTTCCAACAGGTGGTCAACTTTTTCTTTAAATTCATGGTATTGACTTATCGAAAAACCACCACCTGCATCAATGAGTTCCCTGGCTTCTTTGAATTTTTTATAATTCGGACCAAAAAATACAGGCAAGCCGAATGTTGCAGCCTCCAATGTGTTATGTATGCCTTTGCCAAAACCACCGCCAATAAAGGCAATATCCCCATATTGATAAAGTGATGAAAGGTGACCCATTGTATCGACAAGCAGTATTTTAGCTTCATCTGTATTACCTGATTCTAATTTGGAATATAAAATGCATTCTTTGCCAAATAAACCAACAACCCGTTGTATATTTGATTTATGAACCTCATGAGGAGCGATGATGAGTTTCAGGTTATATTGCTGTTCTTGAAAATATTTTAAAATGATTTTTTCATCCGGTTCCCAGGTGCTTCCGGCAATCAAAACCTGAGTATTACCCTTGAAGGATTCAAGCGCTGGTAACGATTTAACCGAATCTTTGATTTCATACACTCTGTCAAAGCGCGTATCACCTGAAATAATGACATTTTCAACACGAATTCGTTCAAGTAACATTTTCGATTTTTTATCCTGAACAAATAGTTTCTTAAAATAAAAAAGCAAGCGTTGGTAAAATGCTCCATACCACTTAAAAAATAGTTGGTTGTTTCGGAAAATCGCTGAGATCAGAAAAACATCAATTTGATTTTTATAGAGTTGCTGAAGATAATTTCGCCAAAATTCATATTTTACAAAATACACCTTTACAGGTTTTATTAATGCCAGAAACTTACGGACATTGGATGGCGTATCAGCCGGGAGGTAACAAACATAATCTGCCAGGGTGTAGTTTTTACGAACTTCGTACCCGGAAGGTGAAAAAAAAGTAAGAAGAATAAAATAGGATGAATTTTTTTCCTTGATTTTCTCAATCAATGGACGGCCCTGTTCAAACTCTCCAAGCGAAGCACAGTGCATCCAAATAACCGGTTTATTAACCGGGAATGTTCTTTCAAGTTCGGCGAATATGTTTTTACGCCCTGTATACCATAAACGAGCCTTCTTATTAAATAGAGAAAAAAATTTAATTAGTGAAATATAAATTATAATAGCCAGGTTGTAAAACATGATTAAATGGTTTCCTTTTCAACAATGAACTGTTCTTTTTTACCAATTCTTGCAGCCCAGTAAATAAAAGGGGTATCTGCAACGGCCACGATCCACTTTAAAAGATACGTGGTTGCAAATATTTCAATCAATACAGGCATATCATAAATTCCCCAAAAGGCAATTATTGTAAAAATAACGCTGTCAATTAGTTGTGATACTGCAGTACTGAGGTTGTTACGGATCCATATTCTTTTTGTACCCGGAAATCTTTTGCGCCAAATATGATAAGCCCAGATGTCATGTTGCTGAGAAAGCAGGTATGCTGTAAGGCTGGCAATCACAATCCTGGGCATAATGCTGAAAATGGTATCAAGGCTTCGGTAGGTTTCGCTGGCAAATTCGTCACCTTTAAGGGGTGTGAACAGCAACGCAATGTTCATCAGGACTGCCATGGCAATAACGCTAAAGAATCCGATCCAGACGGCTTTTCTGGCTTCTTTTTTTCCGTATAGCTCGGATAATATATCAGTTACCAGGAATGAACTGGCATACACGATATTTCCAAGGGTAGCTACCAGTCCGAACAACTCAATGGTTTGAATAACCTGAATATTGGCAACGATGGTGGCTATGGGTATCCACATGAACAAACCCCTTTTACCAAATATTTTATATGCAATTATGATTAAAAAGAAGTTGGAAAGCAGCATTGCCAGCCACATAAACTCATTCCACATACCTTAAATGTTTACATTTAGCCGCAAAAATACAGATTTCATTTTTAATAGATGAGGTTATTGGCAAGAATTGCATCCGTAAAGTACGAACTCAACGATACAATTTTTCGGAAAAACTTAGCCTTATGAATAGGGCAGGTTAGAATGCTGCCATGAGCAAATCAATATCTTTTGATGGAATGCCAAAACGCTGTCCCACTTTGGCTTTGGTGAGAATTCCATTGTAAATGTACACGCCGTGCCGTACTCCTGGTTCTTCCATCAGATATTGTTTCATTCCGCCCAGGCTGCCCATTTTGAGAAGCATGGGAGAAATCACATTGCTCAGCGCGATGGAAGCTGTTCTGGCCACGCGTGACGGCATGTTGGGCACGCAGTAGTGTATTACCCCGTGTTTTATAACCACCGGATCCTGGTGGGTACGTGGTTCGGATGTTTCGATGCACCCGCCTTCGTCAATGGAAATATCGATGATGATGGTTCCCGGTTTCATCTCCTTGACCATGTCTTCGGTTACCAGGTAGGGCTCGCTGTCATCGAGATAGACGGCGCCTACGACAACATCAGCGGATCGAAGCGCTTTTTTGAGAACCTTTGGATGAAATACAGATGTATGCAGCGGCTGACGGATTTTTTCCTCCAGGAGCCTGAGTTTTTGCACAGAGCTGTCAAATACTTTTACGCTGGCTCCCATGCCCAGGGCAGAACGTATGGCATATTCAGCAGCAGTATCTGCCCCCAGAACAATCACCTCCGTGGGTGTGATGCCCGGAATACCGCCCAACATAACCCCTTTGCCTTCTTTTGAGGTACTTAAATACTCACCGGCAATTATGATGGTTGCATTGCCTGCAATGGCATTCATGGATTGTACCACAGGTAAAAAACCATATTCATCACGCACCATCTCAAAGGCGATGGCCGTTACCTTTTTTTGAATTAAATCCTGGAAGTATTCAATTTTCTGATTGTAAAGCTGAATTGTTGAAATTATTATCTGCCGGCCTTTCAATCTGTCAATCTCAGACGAATTTAAAGGGCCTACTTTTAAAATTACATCGGCATTTAGAATTTTTGTTTTCTCATCAACAATAATTCCTCCTTTTTCACTGTATTGAAGATCAGAATAATTTGATTTTTCACCGGCACCTTTTTCGATGTATATGTCATGCCCTTCATTCACCAGGTTTTCAACCGCTTCGGGAGTCAGCACTACCCTGTACTCGTAGGGAATACTTTCTTTTAATATACCGATGATTAATTTTTTTCTGCGTGTGCCCACTTCCAGCATTTCTTCCTGGGGCAGCAATCCGGCCTGTGCCAGTGAAAAAGACGATGAACTACTTCCTTGACCAAACATTCTGTGTAGGTTATGCTAAAACGTCCTAATTTAGGATAAATCGTTTGTATTGACAAATTATTGAGGTGAAAACAGGTTAAAACATAAATTTCAATTTATTTTATATTTTATAAATGCCAGATAATTAAATGGTTAAAAAGACTTTGTTAGGATGAAGAAATCTTCATGTGTATTTTATTTGTAAATTATTGTATTGAAATTTGGCTGGTTAAATTTTATTTCTTAACATTGTCAGCGTTATAATCATAAATTAATCACAATATCGTTAAATGATACAGACCTCCGACAAATCGGAGCAAGCTATCCGCCAATTGTCGGACAAGTTGTCTGAGATAATGACAGAGGCACACTGCGCTTTCGCATAGCTTCAGCGGAGCAAGCACGACCATGATTGAAATGAGTGCCAAATTTCAGGTTTGGTCACAAATGTTAAACACATGAAACACCC
>CAZAMT010000001.1:0-65527 GCA_964486145.1 uncultured Bacteroidales bacterium | reverse complement strand
TTACACCCGGTTTATCATCCCCTGAAATATTTAACAGGATAATCTCTTTTTTCATAGTCCTACATGTTCAGTTTTTCAATTCAAAGATACACAGCATTGAAAAATAACACTTATCAGAACATGAAAAAGCTTTGAAATTATTTCTTTTGATTATCTTCGAAAAAAATGCAATCACCTCGAACCGGCCACTGCAGGCAATGACAATATACCCACGGAAAGTTTTACAAATATCATTTCACCCGAAAACATTTCATCTTCGTTTTGCAGGCCGGGAAACAATATTCCTGTTTTAAGTCTGATACACCAGTAATTGCTACTATAATCAGCAATAAACCTTTCCCGGTAATCGGAGAAATTTTTTTGATGGGTAAACCGTTTTTCAAAAGATAGGCCAACATGGTATCCGGGGAAATTTGAAAGTTTTACATTAACCTCTCCCTGAATTTCATCGCGTGCATATGAGGATATGGTCGTTGTTGTGATACCGGCAAACGGATAAAAAACAAAGGTGTTTTTATTTATTATTTCCACACCTGCACTTCCATTGCCAATTGCCTCTGTATATCGGTTGCTTTTTTCCCATTCACCATTGTATTTGAATGAAGCATTTAATTTGCTTCCAATGCTTCCTGTAAAACTTAAGTCGAGCCTGATCCGTGAAAACCTGAAATTAAATTCACCACCTACCGGGATAAAATTTCCGAAATTTTCGTTTAATCCCCTTGTGGAAGCTGCATATCCTCCTGTCAGGCTAAATCCAATCCCGAAACCGGAAGGCTTAAAAGATAACAGCATATTGGTTTTGATGTAATTATTGTATGTAGCGTCCGGATATGTTGAAATATACTTTTCAGCATCCGTGATGATGTCTTCCTTTGTTATTTTCGTAATGGACGTATTGGCAATGAGGTAATTAAAAAACAACCGCAAAAAATCCTCTTTCATTTCCGGTAATTTTTTGCTCTGTAATATATTGTACACGCCATTTCTGTTATCAAGACTGTAATTTGCTACAAAATGATAAAGAGAATCATCGGGCATGTAAACCTGGTTCATTCCCGGGCTGAACTGGTAGTTTTGTAAAATTAAATCTGTTTTTCCCAACCAGTACCAAAACAACAATTTTTCGGAGTGGCTGAAAACTGAAATTGTATCCTTGTAATTATCAGATAATTGAATTATGATGTTGGTTGAAAGCTGTGATTCTATTTTTCCAATATCTAAATCCAGGAGATTGGAAACAGCCAAATTACGAATCCCGGTTATTCTTTTCTCAGCTTGTGAATATGAAGAAACCTGCTCGTGTACTGTTTGCCCGGTTAAGATTTGAAAGGCTCCACAGAAAAGCAAAAACAGCAGTATCGGAAAAAAAATTTTCCTCATGTTCATCATTTTATTACGAATACAATCGCGTTGTTAAACGTTAATTTAGGATTTAAGTTATCCACATCTTAATATTTTATTTTTTTCAAAATTTTTTTGGAATTATCTCTCCTTTATGCTCCTGATCCAATATTCCTTAGCTGGTATAAAATTGTTTATCAAGTTCGGAAATAAATCTTGACGGATAACTAAAAAAGGCATTATAGGAAACTACCTGCGATGGCATTGTGATGTATAACTGTTCCTTTGCCCTGCTGCACGCTACATAAAACAGGCGACGTTCTTCTTCCAGTTCTTCAAAATTTTTCAATGCCCGAACAGATGGAAACAATCCGTCAAGTGCAAATGGCACAAAAACCGTGTACCATTCCAAACCCTTAGCCGAATGTACTGTTGATATGGTAAGAGGTTTGTCTTCCTCTTCATCAACAAGCGGTGTACCTTTGTCCTGGAAACTTCTTGACGGTGGATCAAGCGCAAAATCTGAAAGAAATTTTTCGATGTCATCATACTTTGCTGACAGGTCAATAAATACACTAATATCAAGCATTCTTACTGAATAATCATATTCCTTTGTTTCCAGAATAGGTGCATAATAATCTTTAATTATTTCCAGCCGATTGGTAAGTGAAATTCCCGATTTGTTGGCACTGTTAAGCATTTCAGCCAATAGAACAAGCTCATCATAAAATTTTTTATTGTTGAATTTATTGAAAGAAATTTTGTTATTATCAGATTCAAGGCCCCTGATGATGTTGCCTGCTGTTACTTTTCCAATACCAGGAATTAATTTTAACAACCGGTGCCACGCGGCTGCATCATTCGGGTTCAACATTACCCTCAGGTATGCAATCATGTCTTTGATATGGCGACGTTCGTTAAACTTCAGACCCCCAACGGTAATGTAAGGTATGCTTCGGCGTAACAATTCTGTTTGAATGTAATTGCTGTGCCATGCAGCCCTGCATAAAACCGCTATCTGGTTTAGCTCAATTCCGGTTTCCCGAAGTTCCAGTACCTTATCGGTAATAAATGTAGCCTCATCCTGTTGTGTAAAAAATTTCTGGATAACAGGTTTTGAATTTCGTGTAATTTTTGAAAATAGTTTTTTCTTATACCCCAGTTTTGCATTATCAATAATGCCATTTGTAAAATTCAATATGGCCTGGTTGCTTCTATAATTTTGCTCAATCTTCACAACTTTGCATTCAGGAAATGTTTCAGGAAACTTCAAAATATTTTCATAATTCGCACCGCGAAAGGCATAAATGCTCTGAGCATCATCACCCACTACCATAATGTTCCGGTGCTTTTCAGCTAAAAAATCAACTATCCCTTTTTGCACAATATTGGTATCCTGAAATTCATCTACCAGGATGTAATGATATTTTTCCTGGAGTTTCTTTCTGAATGATTTGTTATTTTTTAAATGTTCATACAACATTTCCAGCAAGTCATCATAATCAAACACATTGCTAATTTGCTTGTATTTTTTATATCCCTGGGCGATCAATGTAATTTGATCAACAAATTCAATGAGCCCTGAATATTCACGGTCAACGATTTCACGAATGCTCAGCATCCGGTTGCGGGAAGCTGAAATGATTTCCTGAATTCGATTTTTTTTGGGAAACCTTGAACCGGTTCGGTTTAACTTCAACTCTGTTTTTAATAAATCAATAATGTCTGCCGAGTCCTCCGCATCAATAATGGTAAAATTCGGATGGATATTTAAGAAATTCGCATACCTTCTCAAAATGTAATTTGCAAATGCATGGAATGTACCTCCCGGTAATTTATCGGCAACATTGGTTTGCAGAAGTTTCTCAACACGGGCAAGCATTTCGCGCGCTGCTTTCCGGGTAAAAGTTAACAATAACATGCTTCCCGGATCAACACCATTTTCAAGCATGAAGCTAACCCGGTAGGTAATGATGCGTGTTTTTCCACTGCCCGCTCCTGCAATAACCAGCATTGGTCCTTTGAACAACACGGCTGCTGCCAGTTGTGCCCTGTTTAGACTTTCCGGATAGTTTATCTTATAACTGTTTTGTTGTATTTGTGCCAGATCAATGGAAGCTGTTGGCTTTTTTTCGATGGCACGGGTAATTTGCTGCAAATGCTGAATTTTTGTATCTATGTTTGGGTCATGCTCAGGTTCCTCATAATGATATGGTGTCAGATCGTCGTTCACATTATGATGCGGAAGATTCTTTTTCTCCATTTCATTTAGGAACGACTTTAAAAGCCGTTCATTTTCTGAGGATAAACCTTCATTCTCGTTCTTCTCATTGTTAATGTCCCAATCCATAAATAAATCTAAGGTGTTTAAAATATCTCGATCCTATTCGTGTACAAATTAATAAAAATTAATTACTTGAACATATGATTCGTAACCCTAAACGTTGAAACCTTGCAATATCAGGCCGTATAACTCTGTTAATAAGCAATAATCAGGTTTCAGATAAATAATTACAGTTATTTAAATTAATTTTATAAATTTAAACATCAACGGACATAACCCGACACATATTGCTGAACCGCGTTAAGGATAGATAAATTGCAAAACAAAAGTCATTGGAAAGGGCAGGAAATGGAGGAATCAAGGTTCGCCCCGGCATACAGGGTAACAAAGAATGTTATAACAAGAGAACTTCAAAAAATTATTGATACCGATTATGTGACTACCATTTTAAATGGTCTTCCATACATCGCAGCTATTTTAAACCAGCACCGACAAGTGGTATTTGCAAACAACGCGTTGCTTCAAAGGCTGAATCTCCAGGTATTGGATCAACTGCTTGGTGACAGGCCCGGTGAAATTCTGCATTGTGTAAATTCAAAAAAGGAAATTGGAGGTTGCGGTACATCAGAGAATTGCAGGTATTGTGGCGCGGTAAAAACCATTTTAAAATGCCAGACGGAATCATCGGTTTACACAGACGAATGCCGGATTGTTTCGAATAACAATGGTTACATTGAAGCCCATGACTATAAAGTTACATCTTCACCTCTGAGATTAAAAGACCAACAATTTATCATTCTCACCTTGTTGGATATTTCTGCGGAAAAACGAAAAATAGCACTTGAAAAAATATTCTTTCATGATGTGATAAATAAAGCCGGAACTTTGCATGGTTTTATTGAGTTGGCTAAAAATGCCAGGGATGAAAAAAAGATGAAGGAAATGATTGACATCATGAATGAGATTGCCAGTGAACTTACTCAGGAAATAATGTCCCAAAGGGAATTAATGCATGCAGAAAATGGCGAATTAAAAGTAAAAATTTCCGAATCTTCAAGCAATGATATCATCCAAAGCATTTCAGCCCAAATACAAAAACATGAAGTTGCCAAAAACCGAAAAGTTCAAATTGACAATAACATGGTTTCTGTTATTATATTAACCGATGTTATCATACTAAAACGAATTCTTTTAAATATGCTAAAAAATGCTTTGGAAGCTACATCAGATAATGGTGTAGTAACCATCGGGTTTGATAATACGAATGATTTCACAAGGTTTTGGGTTCATAATGAATCGCACATCCCCAGATCAACACAATTGCAGATTTTTCAACGTTCATTTTCCACAAAGGCAGCAAATCGCGGACTTGGAACATATAGCATGAAATTACTGGGTGAACGCTATCTTAAAGGTAAAGTTTATTTTCAGTCTTCTCAAGACCAAGGAACAACGTTCTTTTTTGAATTGCCAAAATAATAATATGCGTTTTTTAAGCACCATTTTGCTGTTTTCTATTTTAATAATTGCAACCACTCAAGCACAAAACTGTTCTTTTAAGGAAAAGGAGTTGGTATTAACCTCACCACTTTCGAGTATTTACGGAACATATTTGTATCCGGATAATCAAAAATCATTTCCGTGCGTCCTGATCATTGCAGGTTCAGGTCCTACAGACAGGGATGGAAACAGCCACATGATATCCGGCAATAACAACTCGCTGAAGATGCTGGCTGAGTCTCTCGCTATTCAAGGTGTTGCCAGTTTAAGATATGATAAACGGGGGGTTGGCCAAAGCCGTTCTCAGCGTTTTACTGAAACAACCATCCGTTTTGAAGATTATGTGTACGATGCCATTGAATGGATCAACCTACTGGCAAGCAATGACAGCATTAAAAGCCTCGGAATTATTGGGCATAGCGAAGGCTCATTGATAGGTATGATTGCCGCTGCGCGCAGCCGGACTGATTTCTTCATCTCACTAAACGGGGCAGGCATGCGAGCCGACAGCGTTATCATGGATCAGCTTAAAAATCAACCCGGGAAAATACAAAAACAGGTATCTGAAATACTTGGTCACCTGACCGAGGGAGAAACTGTAGATTCCATACCTGCAACACTTACTTCATTGTTTCGCCCCACCGTACAACCTTACCTGATTTCATGGTTACAGTATCATCCTCAAACAGAACTGGCCAAACTAGATATTCCTGTGCTCATTATTCAAGGCAGGAGCGATTTGCAGGTATATGAAAAAAACGCTTTAAAACTAACTTCAGTAAAACCCGGTACGCAGCCTGTATTTATTGACAGCATGAATCACGTTTTGAAAATTACAGGTGATGATCCAGGTGTAAATTTCAATGCCTACTCAAACCCCGACCTTCCATTACCCGTTTTTTTAACAGATACCATCAAAGATTTTATTAAAATTACTTATAAATAGCTTTTAACGGCCCGAAAGCAGGAACAACCTTACCTGCCCTATTGGCTTGCGAGCGGTTCGGAGTTCATGAATGATAATATGTAACCCAAATTGAGCGATTAAGCTCAATCGACGAAGAAAAAGTAAGTAAAGCTATACTTCACTGTGTTCGTATCGCTCAACATAGGTGTAACAAGATTATTGAACTTCTGAATTATTTATTCTTATCCGAGTCTTACCAGTCTATTCAAAAGATCGGGCCGTAATATTTCAATTTTACTATTTTCAGTTTTTATAATCCCATCATTCTTAAATTCTGTCATGATGCGGGTAAGGCTTTTTGTGGAAACCCCCATAAATTCGGCCATTTCAGACCTGGTCAGTGGTAAAGTAAAACTGTTTTGATATGCCATTGTTTTATAGAACAACATCAATACATCAGCTAAACGTCCGGGAACCTGCTGACGTACCAGTGTAACCGTATGATCGATGTATTGAAGTTCAGATTTACAATTGCATTTTAATAAGTTTAAACCAAAATTTCCATTTTCTTTAATTAAATCAAAAAATGCTTCTTTTGCCAAAAAGCATACTTCCGACGGGGTCAAAGCCTCGGCGCTGGTGTGATAGAATTTATCTGCAAAAACAGAGGGTAAACCAAAATAACCTGGCGCCTGTAAAATCTGGAAAATTACATTTTTACCACCATCTATTTTTTTTTGAATTTTCAATAACCCCTTCCTGAGGTAGGTTATATCACCAATGGGGTGTCCTTCTGAAAAAATTTGCTCCCCCTTACTATACTCTTTGGCAAAGCAATGCGAGGAGATAGCAATTAAATCCTTTTCATCCAATTGTTGAAACGGTACTGATTTATATTCACAAAACCTGCACTTCATTGATGCTTTTCTGACTAAACTCTTAAATATACTAATTATTTTGAATGAAGTAGTTTGAAAACAGGACAAATGTCCCAAATGGAGGTGATGTATTTCACCCTTATTTCTAAAACACTAATTTATAGAAACGTAGAATAAATTCATTGCAATGAATCGGTTTAATTAAGGATAAAAAGATAATGAAAAAAAGCATAATGATCATTGATGATTCAAGAACAAGCTTACAGCTAATGAAATCGATTATTAAAGAAGAATTTCCGAATGTTCTGATTCACCTGTATGTAAGTTCGCTGGTTGCTGTTCAAAATCTTAAACGGCTCAAAGCCGATCTGTATATTATTGATATTAACATGCCCCATTTGAACGGGTTTGACATCCTTTCATCCATGCATTCATTAGCAGCACCAGTGTATTTTGTTTCTGCAAGTTCAGAAGTACATTTGGTAGAAAAAGCTTTTTCAATGGGTGCCAGCGAATATTTTGTCAAACCATTCAATGTAGAAAAATTCAAATCAAAAATAAAGGAAGCATTAACAACAAAATAATTAAAATCACTTAACTTAATTTATTACATCATGAAATGGAAAGATATTAAACTTGGTCGAAAATTTTTTATTGCTTTTGGCGCTATCGTTGTGGTGCTTGGCATTGTAGCTTTCTGGTCGATATCCGGTATTAACGGCATTGTTGGCAACGCCGAGGAGGTTATTGATGGCAACAAATTGCGCACAGAACTTGAACATAAATATGTTCAACATTTACATTGGGCTCAAAATGTAAACGAATTAATTACCAATGATGAAGTAACTGAACTGAATGTCGAAACCGATCACACCCAATGTGCATTCGGGAAATGGTATTTTGGTGAAGGTCGTAAACATGCTGAAGAACTTGCACCGGAATTAGCCACCCTGTTTGCAGAAATGGAAGAACCCCATAAACATTTGCATGAATCTGCCAAAAAAATAAAAAACACATTTGAACAGGCTGACAGGAGCTTAAGTTCCAGCTTACGCGAGGCCAAATCTGATCACCTGATTTTTGCACACCGGGTTAAAGATGTTGCCGTTAATGCAGTTCAGGTAAATACTATTGATGTACAAAAAGATCCTACGCAGTGTAATTTTGGAAAATGGTTAAACTCGGAGGAAACAAAACAATTAAAAAAACGATTCCCTGAATTTGCCGCCATTTGCAATGAAATTGAAAAACCTCACAATAAACTGCACCAGGAAGTTGTGCAAATGGAAAATTATTACAAGACTGGAAACACAGGCGCTGGTAAAAACCATTATATGTCGGTACTGAAACCAACCACGTATGAGGTGCTTGATGTTATTGATGAGATGATACACTGGAATGACAAAAAACTTAAAAGTATGGACCAGGCAATGGTCATTTATCATGATGAAACAATGACGAATCTGGAAAAGGTAGGTACCAAATTTGAAGATATTATTGAACAATCCAAAGGTTACATAATGACAGATGAAGCAATGCTTGGTGAGGCGAATAAAACCAGGGGAGGAGTTATTATATTTAGTATTATCGCAATTCTTTTTGCAATTGTACTGGCCTATGTCATTACTATTGGTATTGTAAAGCCAATCAACAAAGGCGTTCGGTTTGCACAGGATGTTGCCAAAGGAGACTTAACAGCGAGCATTGATATTGATCAAAAAGATGAAATCGGAATACTTGCTGCATCCCTTGTTTCAATGGTTGAAAAGCTCCGTGAAATTGTCACCAGTATAACCACAGGAGCCGATTCGATTGCCATTGCCAGTAATGAAATGAGTTCTACATCGCAGGAAATGTCACAAGGAGCTTCTGAACAGGCATCTTCAGCAGAGGAAGTTTCATCATCTATGGAAGAGATGGCATCGAATATCCAGCAAAATACCGAGAATGCCCAACAAACAGAAAAAATTGCTCTTAGTGCAGTTGAAGGTATCCGGGAAGGATATAAGTCAACCGAAATATCGGTTAGTTCGATGAAAAACATTGCCGAAAAAATTAAAATCATTAACGACATTGCATTTCAAACCAATATTCTCGCATTGAATGCTGCTGTGGAAGCAGCGCGTGCAGGTGAACACGGGAAAGGTTTTGCTGTGGTAGCTGCCGAGGTCAGAAAACTTGCGGAAAGAAGTAAAGTTGCGGCTGATGAAATTGATGAATTATCACAATCTGGTGTTTCGATATCAGAGAAAGCCGGAAAACAACTTGGTGAAATTGTTCCTGAAATTGAAAAAACAGCAAAACTTGTTCAGGAAATCACAGCAGCCAGCCTGGAGCAAACCTCAGGCGCCGAGCAAGTAAACAATGCCATACAACAATTAAACCAGGTAACACAGCAAAATGCTGCAGCTTCTGAGGAAATGGCCACCAGCGCTGAAGAATTATCTTCACAGGCTGATCAGTTAAAAGATTATGTATCTTATTTTAAAATAGGAGAAGAAGCTTTCAAAAGCAGTCTTAAGAAAAACTCCATTAAAAAAGCAACACCTAAACCTGTAGCTAATAAATCAACAGAAATATCTAAAAATAATGGCAAAGGTTATGCTTTAGATTTAGAAGGAGAAAAAACCGAAGAGCAGTACGAAAATTTCTAATGTTGTTCTTTCCTGTTCCCGTAAAAATCCTGTGAAAACATTTCCACAGGATTTTTACGTTATAAACAATTGTGAAATTATATGATCGCTTTGCAAGTATTTCTTTGGATTCATAACAGTTTCATTTTCGCTTCGGATTAAAGAACCCTCAGCAATGAAAGGATCAGTTTCTTTTAAAAACCTTTTTATGGCATGCATTCCAAATTTTTTCTCTAGCTCTTTATGATTAATTCCCCACATGGTTCGAAGTCTTACCATAACAAATTCATTGTATTGAACTGATTTCTGCAATGTTTCCTTTTCAATGACGGGTTTTCGATGATTGATTCCATTGATGTATTTTTGAAGAGCAGCGATATTCCATTGTCTTGATTTCCCGTTGAAGGAATGTGCCGATGGACCCAAACCCAAATATTTTTTACCAAACCAGTATGCACTGTTATGTTTGGAAATAAATCCATCTTTTGCAAAATTTGATATTTCATAATGCTGATATCCGTTTGATACCATGTATTTTTTAATGATATCGTATTGTTGATTGCTCTCCTCCTCCCCTATTTCAGATAAGCGCTGTTTTTTTATTTTATGTTTAAAAATGGTTCCATCCTCATAAGTTAAATGATACACCGACACATGAGGTGTACCGGCATCTACCATTTTATGCAAATTATTTTTTAATGTTTTTTCGGATGAGCCGGGAACAGCATATATTAAATCAGTAGAAAAATTTTCTATGGGTATTGTTTTAAGAATGCGAATTGCCTCTTCTGCTTTTATTGAGTCATGCCGTCGGTTCATCAAAGTCAAATCGGTATTATCAAATGATTGAACACCCAGGCTAATCCTGTTTATTCCCATTTGTTTTAATCCAATTACATAGACAATGGTTATATCATCGGGATTTGCCTCCAATGTTATTTCAATGGATTTACTTATCCTGAAATATTTAAAAATGGTTTTCAATATATTTTCTATATCATTCAGGGATAAAATTGAAGGTGTACCTCCTCCAAAATAGATGGAATCAATTAATTCATTTTCTAAATAATTTTTTCTAAGATCAATTTCATTTATCAATGCTTCTACCATTTGTGACTTGTAATGCAAAGATACACTGTAATAGAAATCACAATAATGACAATTTTGTCTGCAAAACGGGATATGTAAATAAATACCTGCCATGAATCCATTAGATAAACACAAATGTAACACAGGATTTGGTTAGGTTGTATAAAAACCTGGTTATATTTGCAAACTCATAATGATTTTAACAAGGAGTTTATAAACAATTTTTCATTCATAGGAATTTGAAAACCAATGTTCCACGTGAAACATTAACAAGATATGAACAGGTTTATAAACCAATTATAAAAGATAAAACCCATCATTAATATGCTAAACATCAGATAATTAACAAATATGATCATTGTATACTACTGGAAAGCTGCGGTCTGGTTTATCATTGTAATTATACTGAGTATACTGTCATCAGATAAACTCCCGGATGTGCAAATGAATTTTGAACACACAGATAAGATAGCACATTTTATCATGTACTTTATTTTTAGCTACTTCATTCTGGAAGGTCATCTCCAATCCCGGAAAGGTTCAAAACGTACTGCCATATCAATTGCATTTCTATTGCCATTTGCTGTTGGGTTTGCAACTGAAATGATGCAACAATCACTGACATTAACCCGGGAGGGCGATCCTTATGATTTTTTTGCGAATACGTTGGGAATTTTAACTGGAATTTTGCTCTTTCGATATATCTACCGTTTCCAGCTTTTGATTATATCCAAATGTAAGCAATTGGTTTCAACAATTTAAATCTGGATTTTATTGTCGTTTTTTGCATCCTCTGCAAGTTCATCAATGGTTTGAGATTCAAACAGTTTTTTGAGTTCCTTCCTTATTTCAACATATTTATTATGCATAGGACAATGGCGATCTTCATCGGTACATTTATTCATCGTAATCAAACAATTTTCAAACAGATCCCCCCCATCAATGATATCAACAATATGAAATAATGTAATTTCCCTGGCCGGTCTGCCCAATCCAAATCCACCACTGGGTCCTTTTGTTGATGACAACAATTTGTGTTTTGCCAATGATTGAAGAATTTTTCCCAGGAAAGGTGAAGGAATTTTTAAATCTTCAGAAATTTTCTTAATGCCGATTTTTTTCTCTTCGCCCGCATGTAAGGCCAGGTATATAACAGCCCTGACAGCATATTTACTCGTATTTGATAACATATGTATCTATTTTTAACAATAAGGTATTTTATCTACCCTTCTTTTATGTCGTCCACCATCAAAATCAGTTTTTAAAAACATTAAAACTACCTGCCTGGCTTCCTCCGGGGAAATAAATCGTGCCGGCAAAGCACAAATATTTGCATCATTGTGTTTACGGGCATAAGTCGCGATCTCCCTGTTCCAGCAAATGGCAGATCGTATTCCCTGGTGTTTATTGGCCGTCATGTTAATACCATTGCCGCTTCCACATAACGAAATACCAATGGTATTTTTACCCTGTTCAACAGCATCAGCTAAAACATGCCCATAATCAGGATAATCAACACTATCAGCAAATTCCGTTCCGTAATCATTTATGTTGTAACCTTCTGCCACCAAAAGGTCTTTAATGATTTTCTTTAATTCAAATCCTGCATGATCCGCTGCAATTCCTATTGATTCAATCTTCATTGTTTATAAAATAAAGTAATAAAAGTATAACAAATAATTTTACTTAAAAACACATTTATTTATTTTTCCTAAAACAAGGTATTTAATAGCATGTTAAATTATTGTTAATTACAACTCAATTCTTTTTATAAAAATCACTTGATCTGTTGATCAATATGTACTATATAAAAATTTTCAGTTTTTGTAAAAACTCTATTTTTCCAAAAATGCTAATAAAAAATGAAATAAATATTTAACATAAACCAGGCAGACAGAGAGTTATTTTTTTTACATAATTTCGCTATTCACATGTTGTTAATTAAATGATTAATTCATTGATTTTGAATGAAACATAAAAATTACTTTTGTTAATTAATTGTTTTTACATATTTAATTGGATAAAATTCAAGTTTAGTGAAAGGAAAATATAAACAGTTTTAACAGGATATTATTATCATATATAGATCTTAAATTAATTTTAAAAAATAATATAATATAAGATATGGTTGTTGATAAAAATGGATTATTGAAGGATGGTTTTGTAAATGCAGAGGTAAGAGAAGACATTAACGTTATTGATGAAATAGATATATTACGAAAACAGAAAAATGCAGTAATATTAGCCCATTTCTACCAGGAAGGCGAAATTCAGGATATTGCTGATATTGTAGGCGATAGCCTGGCATTGTCGCAGCAAGCTGCTAAAACCAAAGCAGATATTATTTTGTTTGCAGGTGTTCATTTTATGGCCGAAACGGCAAAAATACTAAGTCCTGATAAAAAAGTGTTGATTCCCGACTTAATGGCAGGTTGTTCGCTGGCAGATAGTTGTCCTCCGGATGCGTTCGCTGAGTTTGTTCATAAACATCCTGATCATACGGTAATTTCATATGTAAACACAACAGCGGAAATAAAAGCTTTAACAGATATTGTATGTACATCTTCAAATGCTGTTGAGATTGTTAATAGTTTACCCAAAGAAGAAAAGATTATATTTGGACCCGACAGAAATCTGGGGAATTACATAAAAAGCCTGACAGGAAGAGAAAACATGCTTGTTTGGGACGGTGCATGCCACGTACATGAAGAGTTTTCACTGGAAAAAATACTGGAGCTTAAAAAGAAACATCCGGATGCAAAAATTATTGCTCATCCGGAATGTGAGAAACCAATTTTAATTGTAGCTGACCATATTGGTTCAACATCAAGTTTACTTAAATATTCAAAAAAGGATAGTGCAGAAAAATTTATTGTAGCAACAGAATCCGGAATTATTCATCAAATGATGAAAGAAAGCCCAAATAAGCATTTTATTCCTGCACCTCCTAAAGATTCAACATGTGCATGTAACGACTGCAATTTTATGAAGTTGATTTCATTGAAAAAAATATACAATACACTGAAATATGAAATTCCGGAAATCGTTATTGAAGAAGATGTTAGATTAAAAGCAGAAAAACCCATAAGAAGGATGTTGGAAATTTCTGAAAAATTGAAATTGTAAAATATCATATAAATTGGCGGTTATTATTAAAGATGAAAAATTTGCAATGAAGATGAAAATATATCATATTTCAATATTCACTTTGCTGGTTCTGTTTTCTCAATTCATCATTGCCCAAACAGATAAGGTAGAAGACGGATATACAAAATTCTATTATCCAAATGGTCAAATTTCTTCAGAAGGTTTTATGAAGGATGGTAAACCGGATGGTTACTGGATAACTTATTATGTATCAGGCGTTATTAAATCAGAAGGTAATAGAAAAAACTTCAGGCTTGACAGTACATGGAACTTCTATAACAATGTAGGGGATGTTGTGGAGAAGATTGATTATAAGAATGGTGTTAAAAGCGGGTATCATCGTAAATATGCATACATAAAAGATGACCCGTTAAAAACTCCGATTTTGATTTCTAAAGAGCTGTATGTGAATGACCAAAAAGAAGGAATGTCTTACTATTTTGATGAAAATGGTAATATTAAGGAAGTGGCAATGTACTCAAAGGGACAGAGAAACGGATTAGCAAAAGAATTTGATAAGGATAGCACAATTATAACCTTAAAAACATACAGAAAAGGATATTTAACAGAGCGTGAAAGAATAAACAGGTATAATGATAATGGTCAAAAGGATGGTGTTTGGAAAACGTTCTTCGAAGATGGAAAGGTTGCAACTGAGGTTTACTATAAAGATGGACGAATGCATGGATTGTATAAAGAGTTTAATAAAAAGGGAACACTCATCACAAGTTTAAGGTATAGTGAAGGCGAGTTGATTGCCAGTGATGAAGAGGAAGAGAATCCCATTGTAATAAGGGAAATGAGGAATGAATCGGGAAGGGTGGTATCGGAGGGGCCCTATCAGGATGATACTCCAGTAGGCACACACAGGTTTTATGATGAGGATGGCAATATTGTCGATGGAAAAATATACAATGACAAAGGAATATTGCTATCAGAAGGTATCGTGGATGCAGAAGGAAAACGCCAGGGGGACTGGAAAGATTATTATATGTCAGGTAAGGTGAAAGCAGTGGGGAAATATAGCAATAACATGAAAACCGGTAATTGGAAGTATTTCTTCGAGAATGGAAGCATTGAACAAACAGGAAATTACATTAACGGGAAGTTGAGTGGTGTTTGGACGTGGTATTTTGAAAATGGCATGTTATGGCGTGAAGAGGAATATTTAAATGGCCGTTTGGAAGGGTTATATACCGAATATAATGAAGAAGGCGAGGTAATTGCAAAAGGTGAATACTTTGATGGTGAAAAGGAAGGAGAGTGGTTTTATGATGTAGGTGATCACCGGGAAGAAGGAAAATTTGTTACAGGATTGCGTGACGGAACATGGAAATACTTTTATGATAACGGAAATCTTAATTTTGAAGGAGATTACGTGCAGGGAAACCCTGATGGAAAACATAAATTGTATTATCCGGATGAATCATTAAAAGAGGAAAGATTTTATGTGATGGGTTTCAAAGAAAAAAACTGGAGAAAGTACGATGAGGAAGGAAATTTGCTTTTAACAGTCACTTATGAAGATGATAAGGAAATTCGGATCAATGGTGTTAAAATTAGATTTGAAACAGATGATCCGACTTTAATCAGATAATATGTCAGAAGAATTCGATATTCGGAACGAAAAGAATCAGTCAGTTGATACAGAAATTGAACAAAAGCTAAGGCCTGAAAATTTTGATGATTTTAAAGGCCAGGGGAGCATTGTTGAAAACTTAAAAGTTTTTGTTGCAGCAGCTAAACTTAGGGAAGAAGCATTGGATCATGTTCTTTTAAATGGTCCTCCGGGACTGGGAAAAACAACGTTGGCAGGTATCATCACCAATGAAATGGGCGTGAACATGAAGATTACTTCAGGACCGGTGCTTGAAAAACCGGGTGATCTGGCTGGTTTGCTTACGAATTTGGAATTGAGGGATATACTTTTCATTGATGAAATTCACAGATTGAACCCAGTTGTTGAAGAGTACCTGTACTCTGCAATGGAAGATTTCGTTATTGACATTATTATCGATAAGGGACCTTCAGCGCGTTCAATTCAGTTAAATTTGAACAAGTTTACATTGATAGGGGCAACTACCCGGTCTGGTCTGCTAACGAGTCCTTTAAGGGCAAGGTTTGGTATACAATCACATCTGGAATATTACAATCAGGATACACTAAAAAATATCGTTAAACGTTCAAGTAAAATATTAAAAATTGGTATCGATGAGGATGCATCAATGGAAATTGCACGAAGGAGTAGAGGAACACCGAGAATTGCAAATGCATTGCTACGAAGGGTTAGGGATTTTGCACAAATTAAAGGTAAAGGATACATCAATATGGAAATTACGAGATTTGGCCTGAACGCGTTGAATATTGATGAAATGGGCCTGGATGAGATGGATAACAGGATTTTAAATGTAGTTGTAAAAAAGTTTAACGGTGGCCCCGTTGGTTTAAATACAATAGCAACTGCTGTTGGAGAAGATAGCGGAACCATTGAAGAAGTGTATGAGCCATTTTTAATAAAAGAAGGATTGATTAAACGTACCTCAAGAGGAAGAATGGCAACGGATATGGCTTACAAACATCTCGGAATTGATAAATTGAGGGATAGCGGATTGCTTTTTTAAGGATATTTATTTACTTTGGAAAAAAATCAAACTCAATATAAAATGAAAGAATTCGTAAAAAATATTGGTATCATATTGGTGCTTTGTGGTTTTATTTTATTGGCAATCAGTGTATTAAACAACTTAACAACCAATACGTGGTTACTGGTGAGTATGGTTTTGGTTGTTGGTGGCCTGTTTACATACATTATCACGAACAAGTACGTTGCATGAATCACTCGATATCAGGATGATGTGCTGAACTGAGATAAAAAACGAATATCATTTTCGAAGTAAAGACGTAAATCATTTACCTGAAATTTAAGCATAGCAGAGCGTTCGATGCCCATTCCGAAGGCAAAGCCGGTGTATTTGGTGCTGTCAATGTTGCATGCTTCGAGAACGTTGGGATCAACCATTCCGCAACCAAGTATTTCAACCCATCCGGAATATTTACAAACATTGCATCCTGTACCTCCACATAGATTACAACTGATATCCAGTTCTGCGGAAGGTTCGGTGAAAGGAAAAAACGATGGGCGCAGTCGGATATCGGTATTCTCGCCAAACATTTCTTTAGCAAAGTATAATAAAGTTTGTTTCAGGTCTGCAAAGGAAACGTCGGTATCAATGTACAATCCTTCAACCTGGTGAAAAATGCAATGTGCTCGCGCCGAAATGGCTTCATTTCGAAAAACCCGACCAGGCATAATAATGCGGATTGGAGGCTTTTGAATATTCATTTCGCGAATCTGAACAGAAGATGTATGTGTTCGTAATAAAATGTCTGGTTCCTTCTCTATAAAAAATGTGTCCTGCATGTCCCTGGCAGGATGATTAGGAGGAAAGTTTAAAGCGGAAAATACATGCCAGTCATCTTCAATCTCTGGCCCTTCTGAAACAGTAAAACCAATTCGGGCAAATATGTCAATAATTTCACGACGCATGATGGAAATGGGGTGGCGGGAGCCCAATCGAATATATTCCGGTGGTAAAGTAAGATCATGATGCTTGTTGACCCCGGTTGTTTGAGATGATTGATTTTTAAGAGTTTCTATTTTATCAGAAACAGCTTGTTTTAATGTGTTGATCTTTTGACCTACTTCACGTTTTTTATCATTGGGTATGAATTTAAATTCATTGAATAGCTGAGGGATAATACCCTTTTTAGATAAATAACGAATACGGAAGTTTTCTATATCGTCTGGTTTGGTTGATGTAAACGAAGTAATTTCATCAAGCAACTGGTTAATTTTATCAATCATATTTAATATGGTAATTATTTTAATAAGTTAATATTTATCACTTTAATATCATTTAATGGACGATCGCGTGGGTCTGTTTCAGCATTGGTGATTTTATCAAGAACGTCAAAACCACTGGTAATTTGGCCAAAAACAGTATAAGAATAGTCTAAATGTGGCGTACCACCCTTTGTTGTATAGGCTTTTATCTGCTCAGGAGTGAAAGGTATATGCAAATCTTTTTCAACAAAAATCTCGAGTTGTTCGGGGGTAAAAACAGTTCCCTGGACAATGTAAAACTGTGATCCTGAGGATTTTTTTTGCGGATTGCGATTATCTGATTGACGTGCTGCTGCAATTGCACCTTTTTTATGATACAAGGATGGATCAAATTCAGGCGGTAGTTTATAACCAACATCACCGTGCCCCAACGACTGACCGGGTTTCGCTGTTTTTGATTCAGGATCACCAGTTTGAATCATGAAGTCTTGAATAACCCGGTGAAACAGCATACCATCATAATGATTTTTAGAAACAAGTTCAATAAAATTTTCTTTATGTATAGGTGTTTGATCGTACAGTATTCCTTCCATAGTTCCTAAGGATGTTACAATTTCAATACGGGTTTGAGATTGCACAACTAATGGAATTATAAAAAAAATAAGCAAAAATGCTTTCAAAATTGTTTTCATAATAAAAAACTTTTTGCAAATGTAGAACATAATTGGTTATTATAAAATCACCAAATATCATGTTCGAATTTGCTGGTGTAGAATTTTATCAGATGAAGATAAAGCATACAGGTTTTTAGTTGGATTGTTGAAACGCAAAAAAAAAAATAATGGAAAAAAGGATAATTGCTATTGCAGGTAGCCATGGATTTATTGGTTCAAATTTAGTGAAGGAATTAGATAAAGAAAATGAAATATTGAAAATTCCTCGTCAGGCATTATATGATAAGGGTAAACTAAGGGATATTATAAAAAATGTAGATGTAATCATTAACGTTGCAGGAGTTCCTGTTTACAAATTATGGACTAAAAAGAATAAGAAGAAAATTTATGAAAGCAGGATTATTCCTTCACGAAATATTGTGAATGTACTTAATGAAATCAAAACAAAACAGGTGCAATTAATAAATGCGTCAGCAATTGGGGTATATGCTCAGGATGAATGTTACGATGAAGATAGTGCAAAATATTCTGAGAATTTCCTTTCGAAAGTGATACTGGATTGGGAGAAGGAAGTTAAGAATCTCAATAAAAATCATAAATTTGCGATTACACGTATTGGTATTGTAATGGGAAAGGAAGGATACCTTCAAAAAGTGTTACCAGGCTTTAAGATGGGTTTTAAAGTCACATTGGGATCAGGTGAACAGTACTTTAGCTATATATATATTGATGATTTGGTAAATGCGTTTAAATATATTATTGAAAATCAGCTCGATGGTACGTTTAACCTAACGAGTCCCGAAAAGTTAAAAGTTAAAAATGTAAATGATCAGCTTGCAAAAATGTATCGGGGATGGATTGGTGTTCACATCCCGGAATGGCTGATTGGTTTATTTATTGGTCAACAAAAGGTACTTTTTACGGAAGGACAATGCGTTCAACCCAAGCATTTGAAAGAAGCTGGATTTGTATGCAGATATAGCAACCTGCAATCAATAATAGAACAAATTAAAAGAACAAGTAGTTGAATCAATATAAAAGTCTGGCAGGTCAAACATTGATTTACGGTTTGGGAACCATTGTTCCAAGACTTCTCAATTTTGTTGTTTTAACACCTTTTTATACTCGTATATTTAGTAGGGCAGAATATGGAGTCATAACCGAACTGTATTCGTATATGATTGTTCTTCTGATTATTTTGACCTATGGTATGGAAACCGGATTTTTCAGGTTTTATAAATCTTCAGAGAATAAAAAAGAACTTTTTTCGACACTTACTTCAAGTTTGCTTATAACATCAAGTTTGTTTATTCTGTTTGTTCATGTTTTTATTCATCCCATTGCTTCTTTTCTTGAATATCAGAACAATCAATATTATATTTTATTATTTGCATATATTGTGGGCTTAGATGCATTTGTAAGCGTGCCATTTGCAAAATTACGTGCACAGAACAAAGCATTTAAGTTTGCATTGATTAAATTTATCAACGTTGGAGTAATTATAATTTTATCGGTGTTAATTTTGGTTGTTTTTAAGAAAAATCATAATACGGTGGGGTGGATGAGCGGTCTGTATAAAGAATCTATCGGTGTTGGATATGTTTTTATAATCAATGCATTAGCAAGCACGATTACTTTATTAATGTTAATACCTGAAATTGTAAACGAATTTAAATTTAAATTTAAAAAAGAAGTTATAAGGAAAGTTGTTGTATATAGCTTTCCTTTATTAATTGCAGGGTTGGCCGGATCCATCAATGAAGCGATTGATAGAATTATTTTAAAACATTTTATTGAGGGACAGCAAGAGGCATTGATTCAACTGGGTATTTATGGGGCAAATTATAAACTGGCAGTGTTTATGACCCTATTTATTCAGATGTTTAAATACGCGGCTGAACCTTTTTTCTTTTCAAAGGCTGGTGAGATAGATGCAAAACAGGTATATGCGGATGTTATGCGTTATTTTATAATTTTTGGATTAATTATTTTTTTGGGAATTATTTTTTATATCGATCTGTTTAAACATTTTATTGATAAAAAATTTCATGAAGGATTGTTTATTGTTCCTATCGTGTTGATGGCAAACTTGTTTTTAGGAATATTTTATAACCTCTCAGTTTGGTATAAAATAAATGATTTAACAAAATATGGCGCTTTGATTTCTATTACGGGTGCGGTGATAACCATAGGGGCTAATTTAATACTAATTCCTTTAATGGGTTATGAGGGGTGCGCGTGGGCACATCTTATTTGCTATGCATCTATGGTAGTTCTCTCGTATATGCTTAGTTTAAAGCATTACAAAATAAATTACAGTCTAAGTAAAATAGGTATATATTTCTTGATTGCAATGACAGCATTTCTAATTGTAAAAAACATTGATTATCAAAACATGGCAATAAAATATGGTGTAAATACATTAATATTGTTAGGTATTATTGTATTTTTCGAAAAGAAAGAGGGTTTAATAAAAATATTTTGGAGATAAAATGAGTTTAAAAGTTAGAATTGTCAATAATTCAAAGAACGATTTACCGGTTTATTCAACAGCGTATAGTGCTGGAATGGACTTAAGAGCTAACATCGACGAGGATATTGTTATGCAGCCATTGGAACGTAAGCTCCTGCCTACTGGTTTATTTATCGAATTACCAAAAGGATATGAGGCGCAGATTCGTCCAAGAAGCGGAATGGCAATAAAACATGGCATATCAGTTTTAAACACACCAGGTACCATTGATGCGGATTACAGGGGTGAAATAAAAGTCATCTTGGTAAACATGTCAAATGAAAGTTATGTTATTAAACCAGGTGAAAGAATTTGTCAAATGGTTATATCAAAACACGAGGAAGTAACTTGGGATGTGGTTGATGCACTTAATGAAAGTGGGCGTGGGGAAGGTGGATTTGGACATACCGGAAAAAGTTAAAATAAATGAAGAATAAAATTTTATTGCTGATAGTACTATTTATAATTTTCATTGCCGGGTGTAATAAAAATGTGAAAGTAACGCACTCCAAAGAAAATAGAACATCGGATGAAAATTTGGAATATACGTATGCATTTACAGAAGCAACCAAACAGTTTGTGTTTGGAAATATTAAGCAAGCCCTTGTGTTATATCAAAAATGCATAGAAGTTAATCCGAAAAGTGCAGCATCCTATTATCAAATGTCGCTGATTTTCACAAATGTTGGTGAAATTGACAGAGCTATAACATATGCAAAAAAATCGGTTGAATTAAATAAGGAGCAAATTTGGTATAAATTGAATCTGGCCAATCTGTATAAATCGGGAGGGAAAAGTGATAGTGCGCAAATGATTTTTGAAAATCTTGTGGAAGAAAATGATGAAAACCTGGATTATCAATTTACGTTAGCAAATCTTTTTGCTGAAAACAGGGAATTTAAGTCAGCTCTGGATGTATTGGAGGGAATAGAAAAAGCTTATGGTATTACAGAACAGGTGAGTATTGCAAAACATCAAATATATGGTGAAACTGGCAATTATCGTAAGGCGGAAGAGGAAATAAGAGAATTGATTGAATATGATCCTGACAATATAATGTATCATGGAATGTTAGCGGAATTTTATTCGGAAATTGGGGAGAATGAGAAAGCGGAACAGGAATACAAGAAAATACTTGAATTTGATGATAGCAACGCGTTTGTTTATTTTTCCACGGCTGAGCATTATGTTAAAAAAGGGGAATTGGATAAGGCGTTTGAATTTTACAGGAAAGGTTTGAATAATGAAAGTCTGAGCACTGATGAGAAACTGAAAACTATTATTGGCATTATCACAAATGCTAATTTAATGAAAGAAAGAAGCAGTGAAGTGCTGGATATAATTAACCAATTGGTTGAAGAAAATAAGGATAATGTTCGTGTTTTAACGCTGCGGGCAGATTTTTTTGTACGCACAAATCAATTGGAAAAAGGCGAAAAGGATTTAGAAAAAGTTATAGAAAAAGAAAAACGCAATTTTGTTATCTGGGAGCAAATTCTATATATAAAAAACGCACTGCAAAAATTTGAATCATTACTATCGTATGCAAACGAAGCAAAAAAGTTATTTCCGGATCAGCCAACGGTGTATATGTTTAAAGGATTGGCGGAAATGAGTTTAGATAGAAATGGGGAAGCAGTACAATCGTTTAATACGGGTCTTAAAAAGAGCGGTGAAAACAGGGAATTGAAAATTCAATTTCTTACGTTTCTTGGTGATGTGTACAGAGATCTTGGAAAGAACGAGTACTCGGATGAAGCGTTTGAAAAAGTATTACGAATGGATCCTACAAATATGATTGTGTTGAATAATTACAGTTACTATTTATCTATAAGAAAAGAGCGGTTGGATAAGGCTGAGGAATATAGCAGGATGACCATTGAACGCGAACCGGATAATCCTACTTACCTTGATACGTATGCATGGATTTTATACAATAAAGGTGATTATGAGAAAGCTTTAAAATATATTAAAAGAGCATATGAAAAAGGAGGAAGTAAGAATCCTGAAATACTGGAACACTACGGTGATATCTTACTTGCACTGGGAAAAGTAGAAGATGCTTTGTTATACTGGAAGGCCGCGTCTATACTAGATGCGGATAACAAAGGGTTAATAAATAAAATAAGAAGTAACGAATAAAGCTGGATAAATGGCATGAGTAAGTGGTATGTGATAGTTTGTATATTGATATACTCATCGCAATTGTATGGGCAGGGGAGGGTTGAACTTGAAAATAGAAGAAAAAAAACCCAGGAGGAAATCGCCTATACCAATAAACTACTTGAAGAAACAAGGAATAATCGTAAATCCTCGTACAATGACATGCTTATTATTCAACGAAGAATTAAACTTAGGGAAAAGCTTATCGAAGAGATAAACTCGGAGATGCAGTATTTAGAGAATAAAATTGATGATAATAAAGATGTAATATCGTCTTTAGAAAAGGATTTGAAAAAGATAAAGGATGAATATGCAAGAATGATTTATTACCATTACAAAAACAGAGAATTAAGCAATCGTTTAATGTATGTTTTGGCTTCTTCATCGTTTAGCCAGGCTTATAAAAGAATTAAATACCTACAGCAATATAGCGATTTTAGGAAAAAGCAGGTGCGATTAATCAGTGCTGTTCAAAAAACGCTCTATAATCAGATACTGAGTATCCAGGAGGAAATTGAAGAAAAAGAATTACTGTTTGTTGAAAAAAATGAGGAGACAAAAAGTCTTGCAAGGGAAAAGCTTGAAAAGGAGCGAATTTTATCTAAATTGTCAACAAAGGAAGAGGAATTGAAAAGAAAACTAATAAACCAAAGAAAGATTGCTGAGAGATTGGAAAATGAAATATTAAAATTGATAGAAGAGGAAAGTAAAACTACAAGTTTGGCGGAAAGATTAACTCCGGCTGAGAAAATTATTGATAGTAATTTTAAAAATAACAGAGGGAGCCTTCCCTGGCCAACTCGGAGAGGGTTTGTAATTCGTGGTTTTGGTGAACATGAACATCCGGTATTAAAAGGTAATGTTGTTCGAAATAATGGCATCGACATTTCAACGACACAAAATGCTGAGGTTCTTGCGCTTTTTGAGGGTAAGGTATCCAGGGTTTTTTCATATCTGGGAGCGAATTACACTGTGATTATTAGGCATGGTAGTTTCCTTACAGTTTACCAAAATTTGAAAGAGGTTTATGTAGAGGCTGGTGATAATATAAATATAAAGCAGGTAATTGGTAAAGTATATACCGATGTAAATGAAAAATCATCCATCTTACACCTCGAAATATGGGAAGAATTTGAAAAACATAACCCGGAGATGTGGCTGTCAAGCTTTAATGCAAGTAATTGAAAAAAAGTAATTAGAAAAGACAAAAATTCTATAAATTAGTAATTTCGTTATATATTTGAGTAAAAATTGATGAAATAATGGAACGTAAAATAAGTTTTCCATCTAAGATAGAGAGTTTAAGGATTGTTGAAAAGATGATCGATGAGTTATCTGCTGAGTTTGAAATCAACTCGGATGCTTATGGGAATATCCTGATTGCTACTTTGGAAGCAGCGAACAATGCTATTTTGCACGGTAATAAGTTGGATGAGTCAAAAGAGGTAAATGTGGAAATGAGTATAGAAAAGAATAAGTTACAAATCATCGTAAAAGATAAAGGTCCTGGTTTCGATTATGAGAACATTCCGGATCCAACTGCACCTGAAAATATTGAAAATATTAACGGGAGAGGAGTGTTTTTAATGGAAAAACTGTCTGATGAAATGGAATTTCGCGACAATGGAAGTACAGTGGAACTTGGGTTTAAAATTTAATAATCATTGGTTAGTTTATACAATGAAACAGAACATGATATAGACTATAACGAAGTCGAGATTGAATCCTGGGTTACCTCAAACTTAGAAAAGGAAGGATTCAATACAGGCATCATAGAAATTATTCTTCTTTCCGACGAAGATATTACTAAAGTAAATATTGAATTTCTCGGACATCATTATCCCACCGACGTAATAACATTTACACAAGAAAAAAAGAACTCACTTTCTGGAAGCGTGTATATTGGCATAGAAACGGTAGTTAAAAATTCTATTTTACATAATGTAAGCGTTAAGAATGAGTTATATCGCGTTGTCATACATGGAGTGCTTCATTTAGCCGGCTATAATGACTTAACGGAAGAAGATAAAAGAGTGATGAGGGAGAAAGAGGACTACTATTTAGAAGAAATTTTTAGCTAATCAAAACCAACCCATTAGATACAAATTGGCTATTTTTGTATAAAATTTTGCAAAATGGAAGGGAAGTATGATGTAATAGTTATCGGGGCGGGTCATGCCGGATCGGAAGCTGCGGCTGTAGCTGGGAATCTGGGCGCAAAAACTTTGCTTATTACAATGGACATGACAAAAATTGCACAAATGTCATGCAATCCGGCGATGGGTGGTATTGCAAAAGGTCAAATCGTTCGGGAAATTGATGCGCTGGGTGGATATTCGGGATTGATAACAGATAGAAGTTCCATTCAATTTCGAATGCTAAATAAAAGCAAGGGACCTGCTATGTGGAGTCCGAGGGCACAATGTGATCGCTTTTTATTTACATCGGAATGGAGAAAACAATTGGAAAAGATCAAAAATGTAGATTTTTGGCAGGATACAGTGAAAGGCCTATTGTTCAAAAATAGCAGAGTTGTTGGTGTTAAAACAAGAATGGGAGTTGAGTTTTATGGAAAAACAGTAATTCTTACTGCAGGGACGTTTCAAAATGGTCTCATACACATTGGAAAATTTAATATCAAAGGAGGTAGAGTGTCTGAACCTGCGTCAGTTGGATTATCTGATCAGCTAAAAGATTTTGGGTTTGGAACGTATCGAATGAAAACAGGCACACCTGCAAGAATTGATGGACGGTCAATTGATTTTTCTGAACTTCAGGAGCAAATAGGTGAAAATGATGGAAAATTCACATACTTATCAGAAGAACCAAAAATAAAGGATAGGAAAAGTTGTTTTATTACATACACCAATGATGATACTCACGAGGTACTAAAAGAAGGATTCAATGATTCGCCGCTTTTTGGTGGCGTTATACAGGGAATTGGACCAAGATATTGTCCAAGCATAGAAGACAAAATTATAACTTTTGCCGAAAAAGAGCGGCATTTGTTATTTTTAGAACCAGAGGGTATCGATAATGTGGAATATTACATCAATGGGTTTAGTTCTTCGTTGCCATGGGAGGTGCAGTTAAAGGCATTAAAGCAAATAAAGGGATTGGAGAATGTAAAAATATTCCGTCCTGGTTATGCTATCGAATATGATTATTACGATCCTACACAACTGTTACATACACTTGAAACAAAATTGGTAAAGAATTTATTTTTTGCTGGTCAGGTGAACGGAACTACAGGATATGAGGAAGCAGGCGCACAAGGAATAATAGCGGGAATGAATGCGGCATTGAAGGCTTTGGGTGTAAAGAACGAGTTTGTATTGAAAAGAGACGAGGCATATATTGGAGTATTGATTGACGATTTGGTTACAAAAGGTGTTGATGAACCCTATCGAATGTTCACTTCGAGAGCAGAGTATAGAATATTGCTAAGGCAGGATAATGCAGATTTAAGATTAACAGAAAAATCACACAAAATCGGATTGGCAAGTGAGGAAAGAAAAAGAAGGGTTGTTGATAAATATAAAGAAGTGAATGAGATAATTGATATATGTGAGAAGGAAAGTACAGGCCCTGATCAGATAAATGGTTTTCTGAAAAGCAAAAGCAGCACAGAAATTAATCAGAAAACAAAAATAATAAATCTGATTTTACGACCGGAAGTTAAACTGGCAGAAATAGCGGGGGCGACCGAAAAACTGAAAACAAAACTGGAGCAATTAGAAGCCTCGATGTCCAAGGAAATTGTGGAATCCGCTGAAATAGAGATAAAGTATAAAGGATACATTGAAAGAGAAAGAATGGTTGCGGATAAGTTGGGAAGACTTGAAGGAGTTAAATTGAACAAAGAAATCAATTATGATCATTTTAAATCAATATCAACTGAAGCCAGACAAAAACTCAACAGGATAAAGCCAAAAACGATTGGACAAGCTTCTCGGATTAGCGGAGTATCGCCAAATGACGTAAATATATTACTTTTGCATTTAGGAAGATAATGTTCCACGTGGAACAAATGAAAATTTCAATTGAAGTGTTCCACGTGGAACACTTTTTTATTTTTATGGATATTAAATCAAAAATACTCGCATTACCAAACAAACCAGGAGTCTATCAATATTTTGATGACAATGGCAATGTTATTTACATTGGAAAAGCAAAAGATTTAAAAAAGCGAGTTGCTTCATATTTTAATCAATCAAAAGCCGACACATATAAACTGAAATTATTGGTATCAAAAATTTCAGATATAAAGCACATTGTTGTCGAATCTGAATCGGATGCCCTGTTGCTGGAAAACAACTTAATTAAAAAGTACCAACCCAAATACAACGTTCAATTAAAAGATGATAAATCATTTCCCTGGATTTGCATTAAAAATGAACATTTTCCGAGAGTGTTTTCAACCCGTAACATAATGAATGATGGTTCAGAATATTTTGGACCGTATACTTCTGCTAAGATGGTTCGCACCTTACTCTCACTCATTAAGCAATTATACCAGTTGCGAACATGCAATTACAATTTAACGAAGGAAAACATTATAGCACAAAAATTTAAGGTTTGTTTAGAATACCACATAGGCAATTGTAAAGGCCCATGTGAAAATTTGCAGTCAGAACCTGATTACAATGAAGCGATTAAAAATGTTAGGAATATCATTAAAGGAAATTTACAGGAAGTAATTCACTATTTACAGGAAACAATGAGAAAGTTTTCTGCTGAACTTAAATTTGAAGAAGCTCAACGATTAAAAGAACGTATTGAAATTCTGGAAAGGTATAAAAGCAAATCCACGATTGTCAATCCTGCCATTAAGGAATTGGAGGTTTATGCTGCCGCGGAGGATCAAAAAACTGTATTCGTAAATTTCCTAAAAATTATAAATGGAGCCATTATTCAAGCACATACCATTGAAATAATTAAAAAACTCAACGAAAATATAGAGCAAATTTTGCCATTAGCCATTTTAGATATCAGAAGCAAGACACGGTCAAATTTAAAAGAAATACTGGTGCCATTTAATATCGAGTTTCCGTTTGATAACATTAAAGTAACCATACCAAAAATAGGTGATAAGAAAAAGCTGATTGATTTGTCGGAGCGAAATGCAAGGTACCATTTATATGAAAAAAAGAAACAGGTCGAATTATCAAAAGTAAAATCAAAATCAAACGTAATACTCAATGCAATCAAAGAAGATTTAAAATTGCAAAAATTGCCGGTACATATCGAATGTTTTGACAATTCAAATATTCAGGGTTCTCATCCGGTAGCATCATGCGTTGTTTTTAAGAATGGTAAACCAGCAAAAAGTCATTACCGGCATTATAATATCAAATCCGTAGTAGGTGCAAATGATTTTGCATCCATGCAGGAAGTCGTTTACAGAAGATACAATCGATTGCGGGAAGAGGGGAGCCCTCTGCCACAACTTGTTGTTATCGACGGGGGTAAAGGACAACTGAATGCTGCCATGGAAAGTATAAAAAATTTGGAACTGGATAAGGAAATTGCTCTGATTGGTATTGCGAAAAAACTGGAGGAGATATTTTTTTACGGCGACAGCGTACCATTGTATCTTGATAAAAATTCGCCCTCACTAAAAGTTATACAGCAATTAAGAAATGAAGCACACCGGTTTGCAATTTCATTTCATCGTAATAAACGATCATCAACAGCCATTTCATCCGAATTGGAAAAAATTAAAGGGGTTGGCGACAAAACCAAAGAAATTCTGCTAAAACAACTCGGGTCAGTAAAAAATATTAAAGAAACCAATTTGGAGAGCCTTACAAAAATGGTTGGAAAGGCAAAGGCAAAAATCGTGTACAATTATTTTCATACGTAGTGGTAAACATAACATGAACCCTCCCCATTTTTATTTTTTCCGTTCTACCGTAAAGTTGACCAGGTCAATAAGAGACTGACGCGATGATGATGGATCAAATGCATTCAAAATTTCCAGGGCCTGATTTTTATAATCATGCATTTTTTCAATGGCATAACCAATGCCGTTATTGGACTTTACAAATTCGATGACCTCGTTTACCCTGGCCTGATTTTTATTTGGTTTATTAATTATACGCAAAATGGATTTTTTGCTGGACGTTGTTGTTTGCCCAAGTGCATAAATAAGCGGGAGCGTTAATTTTTTCTCTTTAATGTCGTTTCCGGTAGGTTTTCCAATCATGCCTTTGGGTTCGTAATCAAGCAAATCATCCTTAATTTGAAATGCAATTCCCGTAAGTTTTCCAAAGGATTTCATTTGGTCAACAATTTCCAAATCATCTGTAACTGATTTTGCTCCACAAGCAGTGCAAGCCGCGATGAGTGAGGCCGTCTTTTTCTCGATAATTTCATAATACTGAGATTCGGTGATATCTAATTTTCTGGATTTCTGAATTTGCAAAAGTTCACCTTCGCTCATTTCTTTAACAGCGTCTGAAACAATTTCCAGTAAATCATAAGTTTTATTTTTTACAGAAAGCAGTAATCCCTGCGCCAGAAGAAAATCTCCAACCAGAACGGATATTTTTGACTTCCATAATGCATTCACCGAAAATGCTCCCCGCCGTTCATACGATTCGTCAACAACATCATCATGAATAAGGCTGGAAGTATGTAGCAATTCAATTAATGATGCTGCTACGTACGACGAAGGAGTTATATTTCCGAGGGTTTTTGCAGAAAGAAGTACAAACAAGGGACGCATTTGTTTTCCCTTTCTTCGCAAAATGTAATTGAGGACAATTTTCAATAAAGGAATTTTGCTTTCAAGTGAAGACTGAAAATATTTTTCAAATTCTGATATTTCAAATTCAACAGGTTTTTTTATTTCATTTAAAGTAGCCATTTATATACATTTAATTCAAATTTTGCATTCATCAAAAACAGGCGCTAAAATTAATCATTATATAAATTATTTACGTGTGTAAATTCAATATATTTCTTTTTAATATGTTTACCTTTATAATATATTTATATATTTGTATTTGTAGAAAGAAAACCTAAATCAATCCTGCTTGGAATTATTTAAAGAAATAAATACAATGAAATTTAGCACCTTAACTCCGGAACAACTGGAGCGCGCAGCTAACATGTTAAAGGCAATTGCACACCCAATGAGAATAGCAATTCTCAATCACTTAGAAGACGGAAAGCATTTAACAGTAACAGAAATACATGAATTACTTGGTATTGAACAGTCAACTACTTCACATCATTTGGGGATTTTAAAAGATAAGGGTGTACTAACCTCCAAGCGGGAAGGAAAAAATACATACTATTTTTTGAAGCATGATAATTTAAGCAACATTGTAGAATGTATTAGTAAATGTGCATGTTATTAAATTGAACAACACAAAATAATTACAAAAATCCCTTTTCTGAAGGGATTTTTTTATACAGTTAATTATGGAAAATGATAATCGATTATTTTTACTGGATGCTTATGCATTGATCTTTCGATCATATTACGCGTTTATCAACCGGCCCATTGTAAATTCAAAAGGATTGGATACATCTGCTGCATATGGATTTACCAATACACTGCTGGATCTAATCAATAAAGAAAAACCAACGCACATTGGTGTTGTTTTCGATCCTACAACACCAACATTCAGATCCGAAATTTATCCGGAGTATAAGGCGAATCGCGAAGAAACACCGGAGGGAATTAAAAGTTCAGTTCCTTACATAAAACAACTTTTAGATGCTTTTTCAATACCGGTTATCGAAATACCCGGATATGAAGCTGATGATGTTATTGGAACACTTGCAAATCATGCAAACGAACAGGGTTATACAACATTCATGGTAACACCTGATAAGGATTTCGGACAACTGGTTTCCGAAAACATTAAAATGTATAAACCCAGAAGATCCGGTGGTGACATTGAAATTTGGGGAGTAAAAGAAATTTGTGAGAAGTTTATGATATCTGATCCAAAACAGGTTATTGATATCCTTGCTTTATGGGGTGATGCATCCGATAATATTCCCGGTGTGCCGGGAATCGGAGAGAAGACCTCCAAAAAACTTATTGCTCAGTTTCATTCTGTAGAAAATCTTATAGATAATGTTGAAAAATTAAAAGGCAAACAAAAAGAAAATGTCTTAAATAGCAAAGAGCAAATCATGCTCTCGAAAAAGTTGGCAACCATTATCACTGATGTGCCGGTTACATTTGAACCCTCTAAACTTGTTTATGATAAACCGGATCAAAGTAAACTGCTTCCGCTTTTTAATGAACTGGAATTTAATTCTATTGCCAGACGTCTATTCAATAATGATGTATCAAAAACGAATAATGGCGGTAATGCAAATGTCATACAAAAGGAATTGTTCGATGCTCCGGAACCAGATATGTTTAAAACGGAACCCACGAATTATAAAACAATCGAGGATGTTGATCATGAATATAAACTGATAACAGGAATAAGTGACGTTCAGAATCTATGTAATGAAATTAAAGCAAATAAAGAGTTATGTTTCGATACCGAAACCACGGGCCTCAACCCGTTTAATTCAGAAATTATTGGCATATCCGTTTCCCTTGAGAAATCAAAAGCATATTATATTCATTTGTTCGAGTCAGAAAACAAGTTGGATTACATTCAAATGTTGAAAGAAGTATTTGAAGATGCCAACATTAAAAAAATCGGACAGAACATCAAATTTGATATGGAAGTATTGGGCCATGCCGGAATATCCGTCAAGGGAGAATTGTTTGATACAATGATTGCCCATTATATCCTGCAGCCTGAACTTAAACATAATCTTGATTATTTGGCAGAAACATATCTTTCCTATTCACCTGTTTCAATAGAAACATTGATTGGTTCCAAAGGCAAAGGCCAATTAAATATGAAAGATGTTGAAATTGACAAGCTGAAGGAATATGCTTCCGAGGATGCAGATATTACATTGCAGCTTGCGAAAATTCTAAAAAAAGAATTGCAAAAACAAGATCTTGACAAATTGGCGTATGACATGGAAATGCCGTTGATTCACGTTCTTACCTGGATGGAAACATCAGGTGTGAAATTGGATAGGGACGCCTTAAAAACATATTCAGAAAAATTAACAAAAGATATTATCAGCATTCGCGAAGAAATTATTCAACTGGCAGGAGTTGATTTTAACATTGCTTCTCCCAAACAGTTGGGAGAAGTTCTTTTTGACAAGTTAAAAATCGTTGATAATCCAAAAAAGACCAAATCAAAACAGTATTCAACCAGCGAGGAAACGCTGTTGGCCATACGGGAAAATCATCCCATTATCCATAAAATTTTAAAATACAGGTCACTCACAAAATTGCTTTCTACATACGTGGATGCATTGCCGAAACTTATAAATCCAAATACGGGTAGGGTACATACCTCGTTTAATCAGGCCATCGCTGCAACAGGTCGATTGAGTTCAAACAACCCAAACCTGCAAAACATTCCTGTAAGAGAAGAGGAGGGACGGGAAATCCGAAAATCTTTTATCCCGGACGATAGATATATTTTGCTTTCAGCAGATTATTCGCAAATTGAACTTCGATTGATGGCACACATGAGTGATGACAAGGCAATGATAGAAGCATTTAATCAAAACGAAGACATTCACGCTGCAACAGCAGCTAAAATTTACAAAATACCTGTAAATGAGGTTTCAAAGGAACAACGAAGTCGTGCCAAAACTGCAAATTTTGGAATTATTTACGGAATATCAGCCTTTGGTCTGGCACAACGGTTGTACATACCGCGAACCGATGCAAAAGCACTGATTGACGGCTATTTTCATTCATATCCAGGAGTGCATAAATACATGTCAGACAGTATTAAAATTGCCCGTGATAAAGGATATGTTGAAACAATAATGGGAAGGAAAAGGTATCTCAAAGATATTAATTCCAGAAATGGTGTCGTACGCGGCATTGCTGAAAGGAATGCTATTAATGCACCCATCCAGGGCTCTGCTGCTGACATAATTAAGTTAGCAATGATTAAGGTATTCCGGGAAATTGAAAAGCAAAATCTCGGAGCCAAAATGATATTACAGGTGCATGATGAACTGGTTCTTGAAGTACCACAAAATGAAATTGAACCAACTAAAGACTTAGTTGTAGATGCTATGCAAAATGTCATTCAACTGAAGGTTCCTTTGGTGGTAGATTATGGCACCGGAAATCATTGGCTGGAAGCTCATTAAATAATCATTAACTCACACACAGCCAGCCCCCAACAATCGTGGAACATGTTTACTCGCGTTGCTTCGTGAGTTCACTTCGTTAAGTTATTTGCGAACGGAAAGTTCCCCCACCTATCTATCGCGGTGAAGGCACTCTGACCGTTCACTATTAAAAATTCATTAACTTTTTTAATTTTCTATAACCTTTTTTGCTGGTTTTTGTATAAGTCTCATAATTAAACGTTATTATTTTTCTCGCAACCCTGGAATCAACGGCAAACCCTGGCTTATTAAGTTTTATTATTCACAAACCACATTAAAATATGAAAAAGTTTGTTTTTGCATTTTTCGTGCTTTTTTACATGATTAGTCAGGGTGAACTTAAAGCCCAGGAAGACATGTTCAAGGCTCTGTTCATGTACAATTTCACCAAAGACATTGAATGGCCTGATAAAAGTGGAGACTTTGTTATCACCGTCCTCGGTAATTCACCAATTATTGAAGAACTGAAAAAACTTGCTGCGAAAAAGAAAGTGGGCAATCAGATGATTAAGGTAAAAAGTGTTAACAATGCCAATGAAATTGGTCATGCCCACATCGTATACATTGTTCCTTCAAAGAGTTCGCAACTGAATGAGGTGGTGTCAAAGCTGCAAAACAAACCGGTGCTCCTCATTTCTGATAAACCCGGATTAGCAAAGCAGGGATCAGGGATTAATTATGTGAAAATTGATGGGAAACAAAAGTTTGAAATCAATCCATCAAAAATAAAAGGTAGCGGCTTAAAGCTTAATTCATTTCTAACATCATTGGGAATTGTAGTTGAATAATCTAAAATTGGCAAAAAAATGAAAACAATAAAATTTATAAAGATATTATCATTTCTGTTTATTCTTATCGGTTTACTGGTATCACTGCAGAATACAAAGGCACAGGAAACAGTAACCAGGGATGTTACTGAAATGACAAGGGAAGAGGTTTTGAATATTCCATACGAGCAACTCATTGAAATGCCTCTCGATCAATTATTGCAGCTTGCGGATATTGTAGGTGTATCGTTGGAAGAATTATATGAAATGATTCTAAATAAAGATATCGTATCTGCATCGAAAAAAGTGGAACAAAGTTTCGAAGCACCACTTTCAACTTCGGTCATTTCTTATAACGAAATCGTAAAATCAGGTGTTCGAACCATTGAGGAAGCATTACGACTGATTCCCGGCGTAATTGTCAGGGAAAAGACCAATGGTAATTTTGATGTTCACATCCGGGGTAACGATAACCTGCCAGGCAATCATATGATATTATACTCTGAAAATTCAATTACGCTTGTGATGATTGACGGAAGGCCTGTTTATAATTATGCACATGGAGGAACATTTTGGGAAACGTTACCAGTGGGATTACAGGATATCGACAGAATTGAAGTGGTAAGGGGCCCTTCCAGCGCTTTGTACGGGCCGAACGCTGTATCGGGTGTAGTTAACATAATTACAAAAACAGTTGATAATCAGAAATTACAGGCAACAGGTAATGTAGAAAGTGGTTCACATGGTATTCTAAAAACAAATTTGGGAATAGGAAAAAAGTTTACTGATAAATTTGGCATTCGTGTGACCGGAAATTTCGATCAGTATAAACGAAATAGCGAATTACTGTATGTGCATTTAGCCAATGGTGGGGAAGGTGGCTTTATTTCAAAGGAAGAACTGGCTGAACTGAAAAATCCGAATGACACTTCTTACAAAGTGTTTGATCCTGCCGATGATGTGGATGATATGTATCCCAATCCTGATTTATCAAGGCAAACCATGGGAGGAAATGCTTATGTGTTTTATGATGTCAACGATAATATTTCGACCGGTTTGAAATTTGGATATCAAAGTTCTGAAGTTTTGTCTTCTACGATGGGTGATAATCCCGCGGCATGTGTTGGCAGAATTTCAAATACCGGTTATTTTGATTTTAACGGAAAGATTAAAAACCTGCAAATTAAAGTCAATGGACTGAACGGATGGCAGGATATTATCAGACAGGACACAGGGTTTAAAATTGATATTTCCAACTTTAATGCATCGGCTGAATACAATTTAAAATTAGGGAAATTGGAGGTGACACCGGGCTTTTTCTTTCAAAAGGCAGACTATAATGATCGGCCTTATTTAAGTACAGAAGGGCAGGGATTTTTGAATGGAAATAAAGATTTAACATCGCAGGCATTAAGTTTACGGGCAGACTACCGGCCCATGGAAAAAATTCGCTTGATTGCCGCGGTTCGGGGTGAAAAATACAACACACATGATGATCCTTATTTATCATACCAGTTCGCGGGATTATATAACATAACCGAAAATGCATTGCTGCGTGGTGTCTACTCCAAAGCCAATCGTGGCCCATTTCTCATTGATTCTTATTCAAATTTCTTGTGGGATCGCGAAGGAAGGCCAGATCCCGGATATATTTATTTTCAGGGGACGAAAAACCTTGATTTATTAACGATGGACATGCTCGAATTTGGATTCCGGTGGAAACCGCTTATGAATCTCCAGTTGGATCTTGAATTATTTCAAACCACATCACAAAATTTTGGGGCACTCTATCCGGATTCAGCCAGTTTGAATTTAGGAGACAGAACGTTTGTACGCATGTCATATCAAAACATTAATCTTGAAGCTGTTCAACAGGGTGCATCGCTTTCGCTTAGCTGGGTTGCAAATGAAAATCTTGTAGTTAAGGCATTTTCCACAATCCAGAGAACAGATATTTACAACGAAATTGTATTAAAACAAGATGCCACTATTGAAGATATGTTAGTAAAAGCGTATATGTCATTTACAAGTGATCCCGCCAATTTTACGTATGATAATTTTGGTCCGGATGAAGTGGATGAAAAAGTGCATGAGTGGACCCCTTCAGCGTTTGGCGGCTTGACGGTTAATTATACATTTTTAAATGAAAAAGCGAGCATTTTTAGTTCAACCTATTATGTGACGGAACAAAAATTTTCCGATAAGTATGGAGATACACGGATTGATGCACAGATAATTCAAAATATTAAACTTTCGTATGCCATAGTAAATAATCTGAATGTCTATGTTAATGCAAGAAATTTAATCGGAAATTCGGTTCAATTTCCATACATGGACAAAACCGAACCTATTTTTCTGGGAGGTATTACCTATCAAATAAATTAGAATAATTAGTAATTTAAATTTTTACAAAATGAAAAAAGTATTTTTTATATCAGCGCTGGCTGCATTTTTTGTTGTATTTAACGCATGTGAAAAAGAAGAAGACGGTGCTGCTTATGTGGGTCTTTGGGAAACAGTTGTATACCCTGCGATTGATCCAATGTCGCAACAGGAAATTGTTCAAAAAATAGAGTTTGATTTTCAGGAGGCTTCTTTTCAGGCCGATGTGTACAATGGTGTAAGTGCTGATAGTTTGGAGCTTGCTATTGGGGTTAAAGGAAATATACTTTCCAAAACGGATTCTGAAATGAGTGTTGAATTAATGAAAGTAGGAATAAATGCTACGGAGGACCGACTGACATGGTACTCAAAAGATGTGCCGGAAGATACCGTCTCATACAATAGGTTCATTGGATTAGTATCTACCACTATTCCTGAAAAGTTTGACGCTACCTACAACATTGATGGTAAAAACCTGAATTTCATAATTCCGGCGGCGAATGATACCATTTATTTGTTTAAAAAATAAGTGAGTCCGGTCTAAAAAGGTTTATTCCTAAATCACCTGTAGGGAACTTCTACAAACTGCTGATTTTAAGCGATTCCCCTTTAGAGCCTGTCCCGATGAAAATCAGGAGGGTAGGGGTAAAAACGATAAAAACCAGCAGTTTGATGGCTTTTTAAGCACACCTGAAAGTTGGTACACCCCGATAACTATCAGCGTTTTTTTCAGATATATTAACTTTAGTGACTTAAGATGTAAGTTATTTAATATAAAATGAATTCCGACGGCCTTGGTGTTACTTTGAGATTTGGTGTCTTGGTGGCAGAAAAGAAAACCGCCACGAAGTCACGAAAACACAAAGATTCACGAAAATGACAACCGCCATATTTAATTAAAGTAGATGTTTTCACAAGTCTACAGTTGCCAATACGAATTAAAAAGCTTGTCTAAAGTGAACTACGTCAGTAAAATCGTTAATAACTACCGGGGTAAATCAGCGCAGTGTGTCCCCCCGGTAATTGCCTCAGCAAACTGGGTGTATGGCCTGTTTCATTCTATTTCATTTGCATCCATCTTAACCTGAAGTGCTGTTTGTTCAGTATCATTGATGCCATCTAAGATCGACTGATATTTTTGGTTGTTTCGTAGAATTTCAATAGCTTTTAAAACCTGCGGATCATCATCAATGGCTGCCTGAACTTTCCCTTTCTGGTAGTAATACCTGCCTACAATTTCTTCTTCCAGCAAATCCTTAATTTCTTCACTGAATGTTTGCAAATCTTTTTCTTTATCGTGTGCAAGCTTTTTTTCCAGGGCTTCAAATTCTGCTTCTGCTTTTGAATAATACTTCTCTGCTTTTGCTGATTTGATTAGTGCTTTCAGGTTTTCATCGCTTCGTGTTTCGTAATCATATTTCTTTGTTTTCAGGAAATCAGTAAATGCTTCGTACTCCTGCGAGGTAAATTCATAAGAAGCAGGTTTTTCGATGCTGTCATGCTCCACAGCGTACAGGGTAGCATAATCAAATATCAGGTTTTTCGTATAAAGGCTGATGGCAATTTTACTCAATTGTTCAGGCTCTACGTCAATATCCGGCCTGATACCTCCGCCATCATAAACTTTACGGCCATTTCTGGTTGTAAATTCTGAAATTAATGAATCCGGAATGTGACCCACGCTACCGTCTTCATTACGGTGTTTATAATCAAGAGCCTGGATACATCTGCCACTTGGAATATAATATTTTGCAGTTGTTACTTTTAACTGGGTATTGTAACTCAGCGGCCTTGTGGTTTGCACAAGGCCTTTACCAAAGGTACGCTGACCAATAACTACCGCCCGATCCAAATCCTGCAGGGCACCGGCCACAATTTCAGCAGCCGAGGCAGAACTCCTGTTAACCAGCACCGCGAGAGGAATTTTTGTATCTATCGGCTCATGCTGTGTTTTGTACTTATTGTCCCAGTGTTTTACTTTACCCCTGGTACTCACAATTTCCTGTCCCTTGTCAACAAAAAGATTGGCCGTGTTCACAGCTTCAATGAGAAGCCCTCCCGGATTGCTGCGTAAATCAAGGATCAACTTCTCAGCTCCATGCTCTTTTTTTAGCGTAATAAGTGCTTCCTTGACATCTTCACTAATATTCTGTGTAAAACTGGTCATACGTATATAACCGGTTTGGCTATCCAGCATCCCAAAATATGGTACACCGCTAATGGTAATTTTTTCGCGAATCACCTCTTTTTTCAATTGATCATCCAAACCGGGGCGTTCAATTACCAAATGAAGTTTTGTATTCGGTGTACCTTTCAATAATTCACTTACTTCCTGAACCTTTTTTCCTTCAGTGGATGTTCCATCAATTTCAAGAATGATGTCACCGGCTTTTAAGCCTGCTTTGTCTGCCGGGAAACCCTGGTAAGGATCCGAAATAACCGTGTAATCTCCATCTTTCCTTATCAATGCCCCAATTCCTCCGTATTGTCCGGTGGTCATAAACTTGAAATCGTCCATTTCCGATTCGGGAATATAAGTGGTATAAGGATCCAGTGATTTTAGCATCCCATCAATTCCTTCTTTGATTAAATTTTCCGGATCAGTTTCATCCACATAAAATAAATTGAGTTCACGAAACAACGTATAAAAAATATCCAGGTTCTTAACAATTTTAAAATCATTGTTATTGTTAAATGATAGCAGACCAACCGACATAATGACCATGGTCAGGCTAATTACCAGTATTTTTTTTCCTTTCATTAACTTTATCATTTTTTTATTTCGCATAATCCTGTGTTTTAATTTTTATAAAAGTTTGTTCACGTGTTTAATCAAGCAAATAAAGCACCCGGACATATCATGATAATGAAACATAAGTTAAGCGGCTTGAGTAAAATGAAAAAAGCGCTTTACTTAGACACAATTTGGGCGAAAATTATTTTCATATGACCAATGCACACATTTTGTTTTAAAGTCAGTAATACGAACGCAAACCAACCGTAAAAATTGAAAAATTCCAAGAAATTTCTTTGTAAAGATACGTTTAAAAACTGCTGATGTAATGGCTTTTTTGCAAAAAGAAAGCCAGGTTTTTATATACCTCGCTATTTTCAACCATTTGTTTTAGAATTTCGGAAGGAGTATAATAAAATTTCTTTTTATAAGCTTTGTATTCACTCGTTACTGATGAATCGTTAAAAACATAGGAGGAAAAATCATAAACCTGCCAACCCAGGCCTCTGGAAATTGTGATTTCATCAATACTGTTTTCCAGGTTTTTTTTAAATTTTTTGCTAAAGATGTATTTGAGCCCATATCCAACGAGCTGTAAATTTCCCTTTGATTGATAATCAAGAATATGGGCATATTCATGACCAATGACACCCACTTGTGCATTGGTGGGTAATTCATTTAGTAATACAGAATTAGGATTTTTTTTATCATTATTTATAAAAATGTAATATACCCTGTTCTTTTTCATTCCAAATATGGAAAACAAACCAGGTCTGGCAGCCATGGTTGTTTTCAATTTTTTTTCTTTGAACCGAATATCAACAGATTTCAATTCAGGATAATATGCAAATGCTGCTTCCTGCATGTAAATAAACGTATTTTCTGCATATGGCTTTTTTAATCCTGTTGTACTTGAATCTACCGGGGGCTTTGAAAACTGATATCGAACGGGATTTTTCTGGCCTTTAATAAGAGCCGGAAAAATTAAAGAAAGGCAAAAAATTTTGAAAATCATTCTCCACATAACTCAACACTTTATATTCCAACATCCGTAAAATTAAAAATAGTAATTTTGGACACAATAAATACAGGGTTAAAAATATCTGGAAAGATTTAGGTGTTATAGTATACATAAAACGCTGTAAAAAGGTTTTATTTATTGAGATTGAATTTGTTGTACAATATGTAATGAAAAAGTCAAAACGATGCGAATGATTATTCAGCGGGTGAACCAATCGAAAGTATTGATAAATCAAACCGAGGAACGCACCATTGGGAAAGGAATCCTGGTTCTGATTGGTATTGAATGTAACGACAATGAACAGGATGTAACCTGGTTGGCTAAAAAACTTGTGCAATTACGCGTTTTTGATGATGCTGCTGGTGTTATGAATTTAAATGTCAATGACATTGGTGCTGAAATTATGATCATAAGCCAGTTTACCCTGCATGCACAGACCAAAAAAGGTAACCGTCCATCGTATATCAGAGCCGCAAAACCGGAAACAGCCATTCCGTTATATGAAAATTTTATTGCTGAAGTCGATAAGCTTCTAAATAACAGTGTTGTAACGGGAGAGTTTGGAGCACATATGAACATCCGGCTTGAAAATGACGGGCCTGTTACTATTATTATCGATTCAAAAAATAAGGAATAATGACAATTGAGGAAGCGCAACATCTCGTTGATGATTGGATTAAAAAACATGGAGTCAGGTATTTCAATGAATTAACCAACATGGCTATTCTTACCGAGGAAGTAGGAGAGGTGGCCCGGATCATTTCCAGAGAATATGGTGAACAGTCGAAAAAGGAAAGCGACAAATCCAACCTGTCCGATGAACTTGCCGATGTACTTTTTGTACTAATTTGCATTGCAAATCAAACCGGTATTGACCTGACAGATGCCATGAGGAAAAATCTGAATAAAAAATCCAGTCGGGATGCTACACGTCACCTCCAAAACCAAAAACTTCGTAATGACTAAATATTTTATCGAAACTTCGTTTATTGGCAGAAACCCATATAGTAAAAGACAACAATAAATCATGATTGGCGTAAAGAACGAAAAAAGTATTGATGTTTTGTGGGTCAATGAAATCATGAAGGCAAAGAACACTGAAAGAACATGAAAAAAATTCCGGTATATTCGATGCAACCAGATACGGTGATAAATATCATTCAGGAAGATCCACAGCCTGATACTGTTCGGCCTTCGATAAATCTCATGGATACTTCCTTGCGGGTAAAGCCGCTTCCTTTTCCTGAAGAACGTAAGGTGGCAAAGCCGAAAGAAAAGGCTGTTCAATCCATACAGAAAGTGGAGCCATTGGAAACAGCAAGATTGAAAAAATTGCAATGGAATGAAAAAGTTGACTCTGTTTATAAGAAGGAATTACAGGATCTTGAAGGAGGTTTCGTAGATTTTCAATCCAGAAATACCATAAAACATAACATTGATTCAAACTTTTATGCTACTGAAACTGTAGCAAATGTTGAACAAAAAATGCCCTTAACCTATAAATCTTTTACTCCGGACTGGATTTTCGGGATAATGTTATTATCTAGTTTCATAATTATTTTAATTCGTATATATTATGACAAGTATTTAAATATTGTGTTTAAGTCAATCCATAATTATCAGTTTTCATTCAAGCTTTTTAAAGACCAAAGTGCTCTTTACACACAGCTTTCTTATATTCTTAACCTGAATTCAGCCATTGTCACAGGACTGTATTTTTATCAATTAATTAAATATTCTAAAACAGAAACATTTTTAGGGTTTAGCGGATTTTCATTGTTACTGGTAATTCCGGTAATTCTCATCGGAATTTACATTTTGCAGTACATCGTTTTCAGCTTTATTGGCAATCTAACGTTAAGAAGAAATGCTGGAAAGGAATACCTGCACCACGCTTTTATGTTAAATAAAATTATGGGCCTTGTTTTTATACCCATTACTCTATGCATAGCGTATCTTCCTGATTATATGAGAGTTTACTTTGTGTACCTGGGAAGTGTTGTCATTGTATTATTTTATTTTAAAAGAATTCAGAGAGGAATTACCATTTTAAATAGAAATCATGTTTTAAAATTTTATTGGATTTTGTATTTTTGTACACTTGAAATTTTACCTGTATTAATGATGGTAAAATTAATTATATCGTTCATTTAGAGGTATTTAATTGGGCTAGTATTAATTAAAATTTTGGCAACATTGAAAATCAAAAAGATTTTAGTATCACAGCCGAAACCGCAATCAGAGAGATCACCTTACTTTGAACTGGCGGAAAAAAATAATGTGAAGATTGATTTCAGACCGTTTATTCATGTTGAAGGAATATCTGCGAAAGATTTTCGTAAGGATAAGGTTGATATTTCAAAACATACGGCGGTGGTATTTACAAGTAAAACTGCCATTGATCATTTCTTTAGAGTTTGTGAAGAAATGCGAATGACCGTCCCTGATTCCATGAAGTACTTTTGTCAAACGGAATCAATTGCTTTTTATCTTCAAAAATACATCGTGTACAGAAAGCGGAAGATTTTTTACGGAAAGAAACGCTTTGCTGATATGATTGAAATTATGCAAAAGCACAAGGATGAAAAGCTATTAATTCCCGTTTCCGATCATCATAAAAAGGAAATATCCGAAGTGCTCGATAAACAGAAATTTAAGTACACCAAGGCTATTCTGTATCGAACTGTAAGCAGTGACTTATCCGATTTATCAAATTTAAATTATGATGTACTGGTATTTTACAGTCCGTCGGGAATAAAGTCATTGCTAAAAAACTTTCCTGATTTTGAGCAAAATGATACAAAAATTGCATCGTTTGGGTTAAATACAACCAATGCTGTCAAAGAAGCCGGGCTTCGTGTAGACATTGAAGCACCTCAACCACAGGCACCTTCTATGACAATGGCATTGGATCAGTTTATTAAACAACATAACAAGGGAAAATAAACTCAAGTTTAAGAGGTTTTGGATGCTTGGAGGGATTGAAGATTAAAAGTTTGCTCAGATTCGCAGCATACAAACCATTCCTGTGTAGAGTAAAGTTTCCTTAAAGTTACGGGAGAAAAGTTGTGAGACGGTATTGACCATTGTGTTGCTTACATAACCATTATTGTAAATGTCAGGAATTACGTCTGTGAAATTAAAATTGATTCTCTCGTTTCTCACCCTGTTCATACTCCGTGTGCATGGCCAGGATATTCTTTCAACCATCGATAATTTTGTGCGTAATGGCCATCCACGAATTCTTTTAACCAATGAAAGACTGGAATACCTTAAATCGCGGGCACATACTGACACAGTTTTAAACAGGTATGTAAATGATGTGCTTTTTAGAGCAGATAATTTAATTGGTACACGTTCCGTTGAATATAAACTCAACGGCCCCAGATTGCTATCTGTTAGTCGAGATGTAAAAAACAGAGCTTTAAATCTTGGATTGGCGTATCGTTGGACCAGGAATGAGAAATATGCCGAAGAATTGTTGCGTATAGTTACAGATGCATGTAATTTCCCGGACTGGAACCCCTCGCATTTTCTCGATGTTGCAGAAATGACTTTTGCTGTTGCACTTACTTACGATTGGTTGTACCAATACTTGAATGTTGGTAGCAGGCAAAAACTGGCAGAATGTTTAATTAAACACGGACTAACTCCGGGAATAAATGCATACGAAAATGATAATACGGATTATGGCTGGTGGAAAGAGGTAAGTCATAATTGGAACCAGGTTTGTAATGGTGGTTTGATGGCTGGGGCGCTTGCCATTTACGAAACGGTGCCTGATACTGCCAAACGAATCATCAATCATGCTGTTTCCAGTCTTCCCATTGCAATAAATGAATATAACCCTGATGGTGCCTGGATGGAAGGTCCTGGATACTGGGGCTATGCCACACGTTACACAGCTTATGGATTGAGTTCACTGCATACAGCATTGTCTGGCCGAACCTATGGATTAACCGAAATAAAGGGTCTGTCAGAAGCCGGATATTTTCCGATTTATACAACCGGACCAACAGGATATTACCTGAATTTTGCAGATAGCCATTTTAAAAGCACCAGAAAGCCAATGGCTTCTATGTTTTGGTTAGCATCAACATACAACAATTTTGATTTCTCCAATGATGAACATCGCTTGCTTAATAATTACAATGCTGATCCCGAACATGTAATTTGGTATGTTCCTCCGCGAAAAAAATCCAGTGAACTTCCATTGCATAAATTTTTTGAAAGTGAAGTACAATTGCTTACGTTGCGCACCGGCTGGGATACAGAGGCCTGTTTTATTGGCATTAAAGCCGGATATAACCAGGTTAACCATGGCCATCTGGATCTTGGAAATTTTGAATTTGATGCTCTTGGAAAGCGTTGGGCCATTGATTTAGGAAGCGACAATTATAATCTTCCCGGATATTGGGACAATCTCCCCGGTGGAAAGCGATGGGAAATTTATCGCCTGGGATCGAAAAGTCATAACGTGATTACCATTAATGATAAGAATCAACATGCATTGGCTGAAGCACATTTTCTTGAATACAACCTTAACAAAGATGAACCGTACGGAATTATCGATTTAACTTCTACCTTTCCTGACATTTCTGAGTCATTGCACAGGGGTGTTAAACTTATGAATCAGGGAACAACCATATTACTCCAGGATGAAGTTGTTTTAAAAGATACCGCTGCTGTTACCTGGGGAATGACCACGGAAGCCGAAATCCAGGTCAATCACCAATCAGCCGTTCTTCAAATAGATGATAAACAACTGGAAGCTACTATTTTATCACCAGCACATGCAGTATTTATTGTTGAAAGTGCTGAGCAAGAGGTACCCGAAAAAGCCAACATCGGAATCCAACGGCTGATTATTTATATACCGGAAACAACAGGTGAAACAATTACTGTTGCTTTTACACCGCTGGATAGTAAACAAAAAAGAAAAACCAAATCAGTAGAGGTCACAAAACTTTCCGATTGGTAATATTTATTTCACCTCTACCCATTTTCCGGTTGTTTTTGCACGAATCCTGTTATTGTACATGGCTTCGCATGAAACAGCAGGAAGAAAAAATTTTCCTTTGTACGATGCATTGAGCAAAATCACAAATTGTTTTGACTTTCCCGGACCAAGATCAAAATACATGTAAACCCGATCATCTCTGATATCCTGATACTGGGGTATATCGGCATAATGAACGGATCCATCGGTGTTTAGTCGCATGTTTACAATTTCCCATCCACTGGGAACAATGTGGGTTAGTGCCATATCATGATACCGTTCGTTGGTTGGATTTTCAATGGTTATAACTGCTTTAAAATCAGTACCCTGTTCCAGTTGATCAACATTTAGAAATTTATTGGAAAGAGAATTATATTCTACGTTCATTCGCAAATTGCTTTGAATGCTTCCGGTTGAGTCAATGAAGGGTATACCAGACATTGATAATTGTGCAAACATGACACTTTCCCCATTATTGGTAACGTTGATGGTTTCTCTTTGTGAACTGGTGTTCAAATCAATCTGATGAACCGGCATTTCTGTGTGTCCACGAATGGTTTTGCCATTATTTACCTGGTATTCAAATTTCATCTCATCCGAAACAAAGGCATCACCTGCCATTTGAGCAACCGACATCAGCCCGAATGCAACTGATTGGGTGCTGAGCCAGCGTCCTGAAGACATTACTTCTGCAATATTTTTCATAAGGTTTATAGCTTCATCTTGTCTATCCAACAGTTGAAGGCTTAGCAAAACAATGGCCCTGTCGCGAAGGGTGGATCCATAGGTGAAAGATGATCCCTGATATTCCGGTACTTCTGTTCCAAGGTTTCGTACAAGGTCGTTAGCAATATCATTTTTGTTAATCAATGCATACGAAGAGGCCAGTAGCCAACGAGCCTGAACAGCCAGATCATCTTTTTCCCTTAACCGGTTCATCGAACCTGTTTCTGCTTTATTCGCAAGAGCGAGGGTGTATAATCGATACGCCTGCTGCAAATCACTCTCAAAATAACGTTCGTATCTATATCTTTTACCACCGGCAGACCAGTTTCGGGCCATGCGTTTCTGAAAGTTGGTCCAGTTTTTTAACATGTTGTGCGGTAAAACATAACCCTGCTTTTCAGCTTCAATTAAAAAATGTCCGGTATATGATGTAACCCAGCTATTTGATTCATTACTGTTAGGCCAGTAAGCAAAACCACCATCCGGATGAACAAATTTTTGTACGCTGCGAATACCTTCCCTGACATTGCGATCAATAACCCCGAGCATGTTTTCATCGGCATTCATAATTAGAGGGAGAAACAATTGAGGGAACGCTCCGGAAACAATTTGTTCAAGGCATCCGTGCGGATATTGCAGGAGGTATTTTAACCTTCTACCAAAATCAACCGAGGGTATGGTTGATAATTCAAGCACGGCGGCATTGGTTCCTTCCATTCCCGGTAACGTGTATTGATACTTCCACATTTCACCAGGTTGGAGAATTTTATCATGAAATTGAAATATCGGTGGATTTGGATTTCGTACTTCTATTTCAATGTCATCAGTTGAATTATAACTTCCGGAAGAAACGTTTACACCAGCTTTTCCAATTCCCGATTTATCTGCAACTTTTAGTTTGAAATTTACCAGTTGGTCACCCGACTGAGAAAACATAAGCTTTTTAGTAGCGGCACCTTCAATAGTAAATAAATCATTTGTATGTGCTTTCACGGTTACCTGGTTTAAATTTTCATCCATTGCAAATACAGTTGCGGGCATTTGAACCTGTTCTCCGGGGCCAACCACTCTTGGCAGGGTAGCCAGTACCATTAATTCATTTTTTACGGGTACCGTTTTGTCTGTGCTTCCGTACGCGTTTTCATTCCCTGCAATCAACATTACCCGCACAGAGCCGATATACCGTGGAATATGGATGGTATGCGTGTTGGTTTTACCTGGTTTTAGTAAAACAGGACCGATAAATTTAACCATGGGTTTAAAACGGTTTGCTTTTTTTGGTTCTGTTTCAAATTCAAAATCACCATCACCTCCTACGCTGAATATTTGCTCAATCTTACCGCCATAAGCACCCAGTACGTGATCATATAAATCCCATGTTTTTATACCCAGGGCTTCTCTGGCATAAAACACCTGGTGCGGATTCGGTGTTTGGAATCGGGTTAAATCGAGAAGTCCTTCATCAACAATAGCAAGTGTGTAAGCCATTTCTTTGCCTGTTTTTTCATTAACGGAAATTATGGCAGGGGTTTCTGGCCGGAAAGTTTTATCAGTGGTTAGTTCAGGGTGCAAAACAGTTGCCGGATCCTCCACAAAAACGGGTTTTACACCATAAAGTCGAATGGGTAAATCATTGGATGTCTGATGATGAGGTTGGATGAATGTGATGTGCACATATATGTTTGGTGCCATTTTCGGCGTAATGTCAATGGGTATTTTTTGTTCCCCGGATTGAACATCATACCAAAATTTTTCAAGAATATCACTGCCATTTTCAATGGATATGAGCGCCCTTCCGTTGGCAGCTTTTGGAATTGTGATGATGGCTGTTTCACCAGGCTGGTATTTTTCTTTGTCCGATGAAAATGTCAACATGCTTGCAGCTTCGGGATTATTTCTGTCACGATTACTTCCGTAAGGCCAGTCAACATATATAACTTTTCCTGATGAATGCCCTGAAACAGGATCGTACACACGAATAAAATAACGACCCCATTCAGGTTTGTTTATTTTAAAAGAAAAACTTCCTTTGCCATTAACTGTGCTGATTTCATCCTGGTATACAACCGACCGATAGGAGCCTTGGACATAAGAGGCAAGATTATCATCGGAGGAATCCCACCACCAGCGCCAGTTGATTTTATATATTTTTATATCCAGTCGGTTTCTTGAAACCGGTATCCCGTTTGGATTCAGGGTAACCACCTTCACTGTATGCGAGGTATCAGTTAACAACCATCCCCATTTGTTTCCTTCCGGAACATCGATTCCAGTGAAAGAGGGATACGAATAATACGGGATCGAATACCGGTCAATGCTAAATTCGCCTCCTTCTTCAAATACCCGGGTTGTAAAGTTTGCAAGTAAAGCAGATGGTGGATTTCCTGATGGGGCTGTTGAGACAGACACTTCGCGATTACCATTTTCATTGAGTTTACCATCAAAAACAGTTGATTCCTCCGTGTAAAATTTTCTTGAAGGATCTGAGAAGGTATATTCGTTATAACCTTCCGGAGAAAATGCTTTATTGGAAAATGCAACGGTCATATCTGCTTTCAGGTTTCGCGCGGGCGCACCATGAAGCCATTCAGAATGCAATGTTGCAGATACAGGTTTGCCTTTCAATAAATAATCCTCATCAATCTTCAAGTTTATTTTTAATCGATTGGGCTTTATTGTTTGAATATTAAGGCTTTTATGAAAGTGAGTATTTCCTATCCTTACGTTAGCAGACCACGTACCTGTCATGCCGTCATCGGGTGTTTTGGTAGAAAAATTGTAAAAACCTTTCAGGCTTTTTGCCTGCACCTGCCGATCGGTTAATTGATTTTGGGGATTTTTTAATTCAAATATAACCGGATGATTATCTGGCAAGTTGTTTAATTTATCTTCAAGTATAAAGTTAAGATAAATCGAATCACCTGGACGCCAAACCCCGCGTTCTGCATATATGAATCCTTTCATTCCTTTCTGAACATCGGAGCCGCTAACATCAAATTTGCTCACAGACAGGGAATGGCCATCCGCAAGGCGCAAATAGCCTTTGTTATTGTTATGGTTTGCAACCAAACTGTACGGTACGCCATCAGGAGTTATGTTAATAAATCCGTTACCATCGGTTGATCCTGAGCCTATCAATTGTTGCTGATAATTGTAAAGCTCAATAAAAGCATTGGATATCGGGTCTGATGTTCGAATGTCATTTACTACTACGTGATAGTTACCGCCGGAAGTGGCCTTGGCAATAATTCCAAGGTTGGATGCAAATATGTTTCTGGATACATTCCTGCGTTTACCAAAATATGCTTTATTGCATGGATTGTTTCTTTCATTCCAGTTATAATGTTCATAATCATAGTTATATGCGTTGGGATTATCCCAATACGCAAGCTCCTGTTCAAAGTTCTTATCGGCATGTATGTCATTTTCAGTCAGTGGCTCATCACAGGGATACATGCTGTATTGAGGTTTAAAACTCAGTTCAATCCGATATATAGCACCTGGTTCAGGTGATATGAGTTCGGACAGGTCGAGTGAGAAAGAATTCCACTTCCCGTAATCCAATGGGTTATCACTTATTAAGTTAATGCTTTCTTTATGTATTAATCGTCCTACTCGTCGGAGCTGGTATTGTTGATCCAACTGGTTGACCTGAAGAAATTGCAAAATGTTTTCTTCGTAAATCTGAATTATCCTCACATCTATTGCATTGAGGTTCACAGATTCAAAAGGGAATAATATATCATCGGATTGCGGAACAATAACACCTTTATTTATTAGTCTCAAGGCTGGTTTAACAGCTTCAAAGATTACCTCAACCTTTTGTTCTTCTGAAATTTTATAGCCCAGAATATTTTTTATGCCCGGAAAAATAGTGACGGTTTGTGTTCCGGATTGACGCACCGCCGGATAAATGTTTAGGATATTATAGTCTATCTCATAATGTAATGAATTGTTTTCACCAAGTTGCACAAATCCATCCAATAACTGGTTATCATCTAATGGATCGGAGAATATTATCTGCAGTACCTGTTGAGGGTGATGAATGACATGGGTTTTATTGATATGAAAATCTCCGAGAGCCGGGATTTCATAATTTTCTGATCCTTTTAATTTGTATCCAAGGGATGTGCCATTCCATGAAAGGTTGACACTTGCTTTTTCCTCACGCCTGCGAACGCTGTCAATTTCAAAATCAAAACTGCGATTATTGTTTCCCGAGGTTAAAATAGTCATGGGTTTATTCTGATTGTCCTGTTTTGCTTTGATTATTTCTTCAACTTCCCGTTGTTCTAAATAATCTGAGGAATGAAATGTCCCCGAGATTTTATTCCATGTCAAATCTTTTTTATCATAAGGGCGGTATGTACTAAAATGAGCGGTGCAATTCAATTCAACGGTATTGAAGGTAAATTCCGCAGTCTTTGCTTCTTTAGGAACATCAAACAATTTTGATAAATGGAATTTCACATGGTACATTTCCCCGGAAACAAGTTTTTTTTCTGGCTGAAATTCAATGGTTCGTGAATCAATAACATATGTTTTTCCTTTTATTTCAGGAGATATATCAAACAGCTTTATAGAGAATGGTTCACCCGTGGAAGGAATTTCTGAAAGTTCTTTTGCAAGGATGATCCTGATAGCAGATGCACGTGACACATATTCGGAAGGAAAAGCGGCAATGTATGGCTTGAATATTTCGGCATCCGGAGTAATTTGCTGATTTGATTTATTTGCACAGGAATACAACAAGATAAAAATACTCAAGTAAATAAATAGTTTAATTATTTTCATGGGGAGGGATTTTGTTATTTTTTACAATTTTTAACATCAGTTTTTGAATTGCACCACCAAGTTTGTCGTGAATATCCGTTGACGGAGTACGTTTGGCAGCAACATAAATAATGGCAATGGAATAATTCGAACCGGATACTGGCAAGTTTGAATATAATTGGGGTTTTAGCAAACGGTATGCTTCCCTGATTCTGCGTTTCATTAGATTTCTGTCAACAGCTTTCCGGAGCTTTTTTTTTGAAACGGTCACGAGCACTTGCACAGGATATCTGCCCGGGATTTGGTTTTTTCTGTAATAAATGATAAACGGATAATAGGAAAATGATTTACCCTTGCTGAATAGCTCTTCAATCAGCTTTTTACTGCAAAGACGTTCTTCCTTTCTAAAAGTATAAGGCACAGCAATAATCTGGTGTAAAATATTTGCTTTAAATTACAGATATTTTTTTAAAACAATACGAATTTTTGTTCCTTTTCCGATTTCGGAGTAATGCACAAAGACTTTCCCATCGTGGTATTCTTCAACAATGCGTTTGGTTAGTGAAAGTCCAAGACCCCATCCCCTTTCTTTTGTGGTATACCCTGGTTTGAAAATGGTTTTGAATTTGTTTTTAGGAATGCCTTTTCCGGTATCAGCAATATCAACATACAATACCTGGGTATTATCGCGTAAAGACAATACTATTTTACCGCTGCCGTTCATGGCATCAATACCGTTTTTGCAAATGTTTTCAACCACCCATTCAAACAATTCTGCATTCAACGGAAGAAATATTTTATCTTCCGGTGGGTTAAATTCTACTTTAATTCTCTCGGAGGATCTGGATTTTATATAATTCAGGCTGTTTTGTAAAACCTGGATGATGTTTTCCTGCTTCAGTTTAGGTTTGGAACCGATTTTTGAAAAACGTTCGGCAATTTTTTCAAGACGAGTGAGGTCTTTTTCAAATTCTTCCTGAAGATCCTTATCTGTATTTTTCAGTTTTAACATTTCGTGCCAGGCCATCAATGAGGAGATGGGCGTTCCAAGTTGATGCGCTGTTTCTTTGGACAATCCAACCCAAACCTGATTTTGTTCAGCTTTCCTGGAAGAACTAAATGCCAGGTAAGCAACAACAATGAACAGCATGATTACTACGAGTTGTACATAAGGATAATAGGTTAACCTTGTAAGCAAGGTTGATTTGTCGTAATATATCATTTGATAATCCCCGTGAGGTTCAAGGCTTATTCGTATGGGGTCATAGCCTTCCTTCATTTTTTCAAGCTGGCGATACAGGAATATGGAATCCGTGGCACGTATTGAATCAAGATTTCGATGATGAAGTATCTGGCCTTCGGAGCTGGTTACTATCACAGGCACAGTTGTATTTCCCTGTAATATTTTCAAAAGAAATACGAGTTCATTGTTTTCTGTTTCAGGGAGTCCGATACGACGTGTCGCTTCAGCCCAGTTTTCAACCTTTTTCCGTTCTTCAACCGATAATTCATTCACCAACTTGTTGGTGTACATCAGGGACGAAATGCCAATGAGCGCGGCTATTATAAAAAGGAAAAACTTCCAGCGGACTTTTCTTTGGTAAATATTCAAAGCAGTTCTTACATTTTAATTCGCAACCAATATAGTAAAATTCAATAAATCAGCAGCTATTATTCATCACATATGTAAAATTTCCTTAAAAAAAATAAGATAGAATCGCTCAATTTGGATGTAAGTGGAAAGATCAGTTATCTTCTTCATCCCAGGTTATTTTATAATCCTTTGATTTTTTCTTCTTTGATTGTTGTTTTTTTTCTTGCAATGGATTTATTCCGGTACTGTCCTGATCTTCCTCTCCCCAAATAAATGCTGGAGATTCTTTATTATTTTGTTTTATATTTTCCAGACTGTCTTTTTTAAACCAGCCGAATTCTTCGTTCAAAATTGATTTTAATTCCTGTTTTTCATCTTTGATATTTTGTTTCATGGCATCTTTTGATCCGGCCAGGTCGTAACCAACATTGTAATCAGCACCTTTTCCCGAAATGGACAGGTAAAGTTTTGTTCGCCCCAGATTATCTTTTTTTACTTCACCGAATTCAGTAACGATTTTTTCACGTGTATCCCGTCTTGAACTTATCACTTCTGATAGCAACAGTTGAACTTTATAATCGTAGCTGTTATCAAAGTTGTGAACTCCCGAACAGGCAATATTGAAAGCAGAAGACTGAATGTCCATTTGCGGAATGATGATCGATTCGTCCTGAATTTTTACCTTATTTTCGAGCGTTGAGAATTTAATGTGTTTGAGCTCAGACACCTTAATAAATTTAGATAATCCAAGAAGCGGAGTGAAATCAATCAATTCACCATTACGTATTTTCACGTCACTTTCACAGGCAATGGACGGCCGGTAAACCTTCAAATTCACATTCCAGTTCGCAGAAAAATTAATGAATCCGTTTAACGTACCGTTCAGATGATCAGCCAGTAATACCTGTTGTCCGAAATTATTGAATGATGAGAAAAGCTTTTTGATATTTATGTTGTTCAGTTTGGTTTGGGCACGCACAGTAAAGTCATTGTTGTACCGTTGTGCAATAACACCTCCTCCTGAAATACTGCCATTAAGTGCATCAAAATAAACCGAATTCAGAATTATCGTTCGCGGACGGTAGTTTAGTTTTCCCCTTGCATTGCGTGCCTGAAATTCTTTAAAAATAAAATCTTTCACCATAAAGTCACCTGTAAAACTCAGGTTTTCAGGAAATTTAACCACAGAGTTTTCATTCTTTTCTGCGCTATTTAAGCTTTTTTCGCCCTTCGTATTCTCCTGTTTCATGGCGAGAGAAGTTAAATTCATGTAATTTGACTGAACATCAGCCCGGATAGATGCTTTCGTATTTGATCCAAGCAGGTACGGTATACCATTGGAAAAGCTACCATTGATGAGCAGATCATTTTTATCCGCCATAACACTTAATTTCCGGAAATGAATGTGGTGTCCGTCCAGTGATATAGTTCCATTTAGGTTTTTGTATTCGTATGGCCCTTTTTTTGGTTTTATTGCTGCGTCAGTGAAGTGAACATCTCCGGTTAATTTCCATTGGGCAGCATCGGATTTCGTAAACATTCCCGTTTTCTCAATTGCTCCGGTGAAGGACAATGATAATGTTGCAAGACCGGAAGCTTCCTGCAAAAGTGCTGTTTCAATAAACCGGTGAAGCTCATGGATATCCACAGAACCTTTCATATTTCCGCGAACCGTTGGGCTTAATAGGTTTTTCAAATGCAATGACCCGGTTAACTCATTTCCTTGAAAAGTACCTTTAAATGATGGTATATTTAGTTCAGAAGTTCTCAGTTGTTGTTTGCTGCCATTGCTAAAAGAACCTTTGAGGTAAATGTTATTTAGTTCAGCACGTGAACGTTTTTTCTGGATTTGTCCATTGCGAATGGCGAAATCTGCCTTCAGCGTTGGTTGCTGGCGATGACTGATGACACCATAAATTCGGGTGGTAAAATCGAAATCACCACTGCTGTTGTAATTTTTCAATTTTTCTTTGAACGATAGAGGAAGAAAAGAAATAAACCGAACGATGTCAATATGTTCAGCATTTATGGTAAGGTCAAGCCGGGTTTCTTCCAGTGTTTCAATGTTTCCATCAACCTTGAATTTCATGTCATTTGCACGTACCCATCCATCTGCAACAGAAATTTTTTTCTTATCAATCACAAGTGTTGAGAGGACATTTATCTTTTCATTTATTTGATAGTCGAGATCTTTTACTTGCAGGTCATGTAAAAGCAAATTGATATCCGTCTGGAGGTTGAGTATTCCACCGTCATACGCACCTCTGATTTTTCCGCGATCGGAAAAAACGGTGAGCTTAAATGATTTGGCAGCATTCACATAGGAAATATGCACATCTTTCAGATTCACGTTATCCATTCGCAGATCCAATGATTGCTTTGGTGGTTGATCAGGATTCTTTTTCCAAAAAATGTAATTTACCTCGCCATTTTTATCCGCGTATAAATGTATGTTGCCATTCGCAATATCGATGTTATTGACTTTATATTTTTTTTGTAAGAGGTGAATGGGATTAAATTTAAAGCTAATCCGGTCGATGTAAAACAGTGTATCGGTGTTTGATTGAAAGTGTCCGGAATTTAAATTATCGGTAGAAAGTGCATAGGCATTATGAAAATTCACGGATGCAAACGGAAATGTTTTAATAATGGAGAAATTAATTTTGCCAACATTGATTTCTGTTGCCAGGTGTTGATTGACATTTGAAGTTACCAGGCCAATGATTTTATCTTTATACAAAACGGACAACAATATGGTAATGCATAAAAGCGATACCATGGAAATAAATAAAATCACTGAACCTTTAATTACCTTTTTATGTTCCATTTTATGAAAACGCGGTGTTTATTGCTATCCCTGAAACCCTATCAACGTTGGTTTTGGCTTAATATTGCACTTCCTGACCAATGTTTTTTTGATGCATGTCATAAACATTCCGATAAAACATATAATTTATTCTGGTAGTGAACGAATGAATTTTAATCATTTGTTTTGTGAAAATAAAACAAAAAAATAACGAATGTTTCATACGAATACATAATCATTTTATATTTACCAAAAAATATATTTTGAATAAGGGATTAGTGATAAAATCAACAGGCAGATGGTATATTGTGAAAGGCCTGGAGAATGGACGTCTAATAAACTGCACTGTTAAAGGTAAACTGCGATTGAAAGGCTTGAGAAGCACGAACCCGGTGGCAACAGGTGATACTGTATATTTCAGGTATGTTAGCGAAAAATCAAAACAAGAAGGTGTAATCGAAGATGTTGAACCGAGAAAAAACTATATCATCCGGCGATCTTCAAATTTATCGAAACAATATCATCTGATTGCTGCAAATATTGATTTGGCGGTATTAATGATAACTTTGAAAAATCCGAAAACACCGATGGAATTTGTTGACAGGTTTCTTGTAAGCGCGGAGGCGTACAACATAACTTCTGCTATCCTGATAAACAAAACAGACATTTACGGGGATGTAGAAAAAAACATTCAGCATTCCATCGAAAGCACCTACACAAGAATTGGGTATCAGTGTTTCGGACTTTCCCTTGTTACAGGAGATCACTTTGATGAAGTGAAACATTTATTGAAAAATAAGATTTCAGTTATTGCCGGAAATTCCGGGGTTGGTAAATCTTCATTGCTCAATAAGATTCATCCGGATTTAAATTTAAAAACAAAAGAAATATCCGGGTTGCACAAAACCGGGAAACATACAACAACATTTGCCGAAATGCATGAATTACCAACAGGTGGCTACGTGATAGATACCCCCGGTATACGGGCTTTTGGGCTCATTGATATTGAGAAGGAAGAACTGTACCACTTTTTCCCGGAGATATTCGAAGCTTCATATGAGTGCAAATACAATAATTGCCTGCATGTAAATGAACCCGGGTGCAATGTTAAAAAGCAGATAGAATTTGGACAAATCAGTGAACAACGCTACAAAAGCTATTTAAATATGCTTTTAGAAGATCAGTCAAAATATAGAACAAGTTGATTGATTTTTAATCAACCTTTAAAATAAGTTCCCGTATATCGGGAAAGAAGAATTGGAATACCTGAAACCTGGCATTAAATAAATTTGTAAATGAGAAAGACATACTATTTAATTACCACCATTGTGCTGGTTATTATTGCTGTTAATATTTATTATTATGGCAATACCCATAAAAAGCAAATTGCCTTCCAGCGAAGTTTACTTACCAGTCAGGCTGAAATATGCGGATCAAAAATTGAACAGACCGGGTACAGCTTTGAAAGTGAGATTAATTATATTTTATATTCTGATGACCTTAAACAAATCTTTGAAAACCAGGATTTAAAAAACAGTGGGTCCCGTAAACTTCAAATGTTTTATTACAAATACGAAAAACTGATTAATTTTATTCATGTGCACGACAGGAATAACCAGGTTTTAAGTATTTATAAAAACGACAAAGACCAATTTATTTTTGATTTTTATGAATCCCAGCAAAGTCAACGCCTGAAAAGCAAGGAAACCATTGAAAAAGTCAATGACGATTTCTATTATTATCTTCCTATTTTTCAAAATGATTCTGTTTACGGAAACATCATTGTTAGCCTGAATTTTAAGACTTACATAGTGTCTGAATTTAAAAACTATAAGCTTGAGGATGACTTATGGCAAACCATGTTGGATAAAAGCGGAAATGTTATTTATGATAATTACTCATCCGACAGTATCTCATATGCCGGAATTGAGGAAATACGCGAGGCAATCACCAATGGGTTATCAGGTTTTTTAAAGCACAATGTGTTGGTCAAGGGGCGTCAGTACAAAGCGATTTCAGTTTACTATCCCATTCATATTTTACAGCAGGAATATGGCATCGCATTTCATTTAAATACAAACGTAATTTTAAATTCTGTCATAAATAAAACCATCATCATTACATTTCTGAGTTTGCTTTTACTCATAATAACCATTTATATCATTCTGAATGAGATAAAAAAGAAGTCAAAAACAGAAAAAGAACTCATTGATGACCATGCAGTATTGCATAAAATTTTGGATGCTTTGCCCATTGGTATAGTTATACTAAATAAAGAACTCATCATCAAAGGCATCAATAAGTCTGCAAAAGAATTACTGCTCATCCAGGAAAAAGAAAGTTTAAAAGGGAAGCATGTGAAAAGCATTGATCTGCTTTCAAATGATTATACCAATTCAAAACGCACGGACACGGCTTTTGATGAAAATAAATTCATTTATTACGAGAAGAATGGACAGCAAACTGTTATTGTTGTCAGGGAGGTTCCCATTGTGCTTGCCGGAGAAGAATCATTGATCAATATTCTTATCGATATCACATCCATTGAAAAATCAAGAAAACAAGAGGCCGCTGCAAACAACGCGAAATCGGAATTTCTTGCAAAGATGAGTCATGAAATCCGGACCCCGATGAATGGTATCATTGGAATGACCGATACGCTTTTTAACCAGTCACTTACCAATGAGCAAGTGGAGTATGTTGAAATCATTAAAAAATCAGCCAATTTATTGCTTGCCATTATTAACGATATTCTTGATTTTAGTAAAATTGAAGCAGGTAAAATGATGCTGGAGGAAATCCCATTCAAGCTAAGTGAAGAAATAAAATTCGCACTTGAATTATTCCGACCAATGGCCGTTTCCAAAAACATTATGATTTCGCATGAAATGAATGATAATGTCCCGGACAACATCGTGGGTGATCCATATCGTTTACGACAGGTCATTTCAAACCTGATAAGCAACGCAATAAAATTTACAAATGAAGGTGAAATTAAACTTACTGTTGATCTGGAAGATGAATATTCAGGTAACCTGAACATCCTTTTTTCTGTGGAGGATACAGGAATTGGTATTCCAAAACAAAATTTGAGTCAAATATTTGGTTCCTACATACAGGCGGATGGCTCTGTTGCTCGCAAGTATGGAGGGTCCGGGCTTGGAACAACCATATCCAAGCAACTCGTAAATTTAATGAATGGTGAAATATGGGTGGAAAGTCCGTCTTCAATTTCAACAAGTTCCAAATACCCGGGATCAAAGTTCAGTTTTACCATTGAGGCTTATGCTGATAAAAAAGTTGTAAAAGACATTGACCTGAATCAACTGCAAAAACCTGAGCAGGTGAAAATACTCATCGTTAGTGATAATAATGAAAATAATACATTTTATAATCAACTTAAAAGGCATGGTTTCAAACCTGATGTTTTGGATTATAGCAGTGGTCTGCTGGAAAAACTGAAATCAGATAGCAAACCTTACCACATCATTTTGATAATCGATACTGTTCAGCATAACGGGTTCAATGTTGCCAATGATTTATATAACAGCAACATAAGCAATGATTATTATCTCATGATGTTTAGCAGGAATGATAAGCATGGAAATTATATTCAAAGTAAAAAATTAAATATTGATTATTATCTCATTGAACCTTTTGATTTTAGGGATATATTTAAATTTTTGAATTCCATACTTCCGAATGTAAAAATCAATACGGACAGGGCTGAAGACGTACGAAAAAATATTTCAATTCTGGTTGCTGAGGATAACCTGATTAATCAGAAAGTGGCTCAAACAATATTTAAAAATTTGGGATATACCATTGAAATAGCCAGCGATGGTGTTGAAGTTATGAATAAAGTCAGTGAAAAGGAATATGATATTATATTTACTGATCTTATGATGCCCGAAAAAGACGGATGGGAAGTTGTAAAGGAACTAAGAGATAATGGTTATAATAAACCCATCATTGCAATGACGGCAACTGCAAGTAATAAGATAAAAAAAGAAGCTATCAAAGCAGGCATGAATGATTATCTTGTTAAACCAGTTGAAATTAAAACGATTAAAAATCTTCTTATAAAGTTTTTTTCTGATTAAACTATATAACTATGCAATCACACGAAATTGATTATAAAATATTTGGGGATGATATTCAACTGGTAGAAGTTGAGCTTGATCCGCAAGAAACCGTCATTGCAGAAGCAGGAGCTATGGTATATATGGAAGAAGGCATACAGTACGATGTTAAAATGGGCGATGGTTCTAACCCCAACCAGGGCCTCCTGGGCAAGCTGCTTTCGGCAGGGTCCAGACTTTTAACAGGAGAATCTGTATTCATCACTCATTTTACCAATAAAGCAACAGTCAAAAGAAAAGTAGCATTTGCAGCGCCTTACCCGGGTACAATTATTCCAATGGATTTAAGTTCATTAAATAATCAGCTCATTGTTCAAAAAGACGGGTTTTTATGTGCGGCTCTTGGAACAAAACTGTCAGTTGAATTTAATCGGCGGCTGGGTTCCGGCTTAGTGGGTGGAGAAGGTTTCATTTTGCAACGCTTGCAGGGCGATGGAAAAGCATTTGTTCATGCCGGGGGTACAGTTATTCAAAAAACGCTCAATCATGATACCTTACGCATTGATACTGGTTGTGTGGTTGCTTTTGAGCCGACAATAGATTTTAATGTTGAAACTGCAGGAAGCCTTAAGTCAATGGTGTTTGGTGGAGAAGGAATTTTTTTGGCAACCCTCAGGGGGTCAGGAAAAGTATGGCTGCAATCCATGCCCATCCGGAAACTGATTCAGGCCATTGCTCCTTACAGCAAAAATGCTGGAAAAGAAGGTTCATCCATCCTTGGTAACTTATTGGAAAAATAAGCTGACCATTATTTAAAATATTTCTAAATAAATATTTTAAATTTCTTGCAAAATCACTAACTTTCCATAAAATTTCATTCGAATGTGTCGTTTCCATACCTTTTGTTCGTGTGTTCTGCTAAATTGTAGATACAAAAACCATTTCCGGTGATGATAAATGAATGAAAACCAAATATTTAACATAATCTAATTGCAGTGAAACATATTGAGGTATTTGGAGGTCTTGCTAAAAGAGAAAATCTGATAACTTTGAATGAACATGTGATGCCAAACACCCTGGTTCTTGAAAGTGAATTGCCTTTTCCCGGATATCATGGTAAAAATTTGCCTCAGGAACCAGTGCCGAATGCTTTGTTCTTTGTCACTTCAAAAATGCATACCATAGAAAAGGTCATCAGGGCAACATCGGATATCAAAAAGTATTTTCACCATCCATTTGATGCAGCAGCCGGTAAAATCTGTATTTTTAATAATACGTATGGTTGCATTCGGATAAGGGGATTGGAGAGCTTTGATCACATAAGTGAATTGCAGGTAAAGTTTATTGATTTGGGATTTACTTTTAAAAAGAAAAAAAGCATTCATGCACCTTGCATTATTCAATTAAAAAAGTCATTTGTTATTGAAACAATTTCCGAAGGCTTATTTAAAGATCTTGAAGATATGTACATGTATTATCTGCAAATTCCCAGGCAATTAAAATGGGAAATGTTTGAGAGCATTACCAAAAAATTAAAGAACAACATGGACAATGCAAACTTTGATGCTGCTCTTGGTTCAATATATTATCAGGGTGTAAAAGATGTGGTAAGAATTTACGCACAGGACATTACAACTGAACGATTGCAAAGTATTAGAGAAAAATATATAACAGAAATTGAGAAAGCCTTTCTTGATTAATAAAGCAGTTGTTGCCTGTCTAAGCATTATCTTAAGCCTTTGGTATTTTGGTTCAATTAAAAATTCCGATTTTCAGAAGCCATATTCCACTGTAGTTTTTTCTGAGGATCATCAATTATTAGGTGCACGAATTGCATCTGATGGCCAATGGCGGTTTCCTATCGCGGATAGTATTCCTGATAAATTTAAATCATGCATTACCATATTTGAAGACCGCTTTTTTTATGAACATCCTGGTATTAACCCGGTATCATTGATGAGAGCTGTATATCTGAATGCAAAACATGGTGAAATAGTTAGTGGCGGAAGTACGATTTCAATGCAGGTTATTCGTTTGCTGAAAGGGAACAAAAAAAGAACCGTATTTCGTAAGTTATATGAAATGTTGCTCGCTGCACGTTTGGAATTGCAGTATACAAAAAATGACATTATGCAGATTTATGCTTCTCTCGCACCGTATGGTGGCAATGTGGTCGGACTAAATGCTGCTGCCTGGAAATATTACAACAGGGATCCTCACAATTTGTCATGGGCAGAAACGGCAACGTTAGCCGTTCTTCCAAATGCCCCGTCACTTATTCATCCAAATAGAAACAGAGAGGCATTGAGAAAAAAAAGAAACCGGGTTTTAAAAAAGTTGTTCCAGGCCGGGTTGATTGATAATTTTCAATATGAGGCATCGTTACTTGAACCTTTACCATCAAAAACATATGCATTGCCATTGTTAGCTAAGCATTTAATTGATAAAATAAATAGTGAAAAACCAGGTGAAATTATACATACAACCATCAGTCATTACTTTCAACGACAAACAGAAAAAGTACTGGTAAGACATTATAATAATTTAAAAAACAATCATATAAATAACATAGCTGCATTAATAATTGAAGTAAAATCCGGAAAAGTGAAATCGTATGCAGGCAATGTTTATGAGGCAGGCAAACAACACCACCACGAAGTTGACATTGTTCAGGCTCCGAGGAGTACAGGCAGTATTTTAAAGCCTCTCTTATTTGCAGCGTTGATTGAGGAAGGGAAAATTTCACCGGAGTCAATAATTCCCGATGTCCCCGTTCGTTTTGCAGATTATATGCCCGAAAATTTTTCCAAAGACTATTCCGGTGCTGTGAAAGCAAAACAGGCGCTTGCACGATCGTTGAATGTGCCATCGGTACTCATGTTAAAACAATTCGGTCAACAAAAATTCTATCACCTTCTTGAAAATGCCGGGATTGGTACCCTTCATTATCCTCCCGGTCATTACGGATTATCTTTGATACTGGGTGGTGCTGAAGCAACATTATGGGATCTGGCATCGGTATATTCAGCGTGTGCCCAAAAATTGAATGGCTATAATAACCTTAATTCAAACAGTTTAAGAAAGGTGCATTATATTGAGCAGGAAGAAAATCATTTTGAAAATGAATATTTACCGCACAGAAGTGCAGTGTGGTTGATGTTTGAAGCTTTGCGGGAAGTAAACCGACCTGTGCAGGAGACCGGCTGGCAGTATTTCAATTCATCAAGAAAAATTGCCTGGAAAACGGGCACCAGTTTTGGCTTTAAAGATGCCTGGGCCATTGGCACTACCCCTGAGTTTGTTGTGGCCGTATGGGTTGGAAATGCCGATGGGGAAGGAAGGCCCGGACTTACTGGAATCAAATCTGCTGCGCCGGTGATGTTTGATTTGTTTAACATATTACCTCAAACATCTTGGTTTTTAAAACCTTATGATGATATGAAAAAAGTTATCATTTGCCGTCAAAGTGGTTTTGCTGCCTCTGTTTATTGTCCGGATAAGGATACCATATGGTCCTCTCCGAAATCGGATAATCTACCTGTTTGTAAGTATCATAAAATGGTTCATCTAAATAAAAACTTAACAACACAGGTAAACCGAAATTGCTATGACAAAGAAATTGTATCGAAATCATGGTTTGTACTGCCCGCGCATATGGAATATTACTATAAAAAAAGGGTGCCGGATTATCATCCATTGCCGCCCTGGCATGCGAAATGCAAACCAATGGCCGATGATGTCATGCAAATTATTTTCCCCGCGGATGTTAGGACAGTGTACATTCCCAGGAATCTAAATGGCAGCAGAAGTGAGTTATTGTTTGAGGTGGCCCATCGGGAACCATCCAAAAAAGTGTATTGGCACCTGGATGATGTCTTTTTGACGATGACGGAAGGAATTCATGAAGCAGGATTCTTTGCAAAAAGTGGTGAACATGTACTCACCCTGATGGATGAGGACGGTGCAACACTCTCTACCACGTTTACGGTTGTTGACCGGGATAATTAAATGTTATGCAGACCCTTCATCGGCTTGATTCTCCAAAAACGGAAAAATCACTGCATGATCGTTGCGATTCCATCACGATTACACCAGGGACATGCTCTGACCATGAAATGCTAAAAATCGAAAAAAATCATCGGCAATTGAATAAACTACCGATGATCAAAACTATATGTAAACAGGCTCGGGTTGCTATTTTATTTCAAATACCGAATCATCAATTTCAGGATTTATCTTTACCTCTTTAACGGTAATTTCAATAGCTTGTCCATTGATTTCCTGGGTAAGTGAATGGGGCATTACATAACCATCAACATTCTTATAATCATTAAAGTAAGTTGTTTGCTCAATGGTTCCCATCTGGCTCTCAACCTTTTGTTCGGATTTTAGTTTCAGTCCTGATTCAATGCTATAATAATTGACTGTTTTATCTCCAAAGGGATTGGTAAGAATTATTTTGTATGTCTTTTTGCCATTAACATTTTCTACAGAAGCGAGTTCCATTTCATAACCCATTTCTTCGTATTTTAATTCCGGGTTTAACGTTGTCTCCAGCTTAAGCTTTTCCAAATCATCACCTGTAATTTCCTGTTGTCCCTGCATTCCTGAAGAAATTCCTTTGTTACCGTTCATAATCTGTCGCTGAACCATATTTCCCTGCATCATAACAATCATTGCAAATTTATCAGGAGTTTCCTGGAATCGTCGCACATTCATTGTCATCCCTTGCATGTTCATGGACATTTCCATTTTTATGGATTGAATGCTTTCAAGTTTTTCTCTTCCTCCCTGGGCTTCAACAAAGTTATGAATAACATCTTTTGCGCGAAGATCTTTCGGCAATTCAGTTTTTTCTTCATCAGGATGGTAATAATTACCGTTTTCATCTATGAACTGAATTTCATCCGTTCCCGGAAGATTTGCAAGGGATTTTGATATTTCACTTGCATTACCTACAACAAAAACATACGTTTGTTCAGGCTTAAGAAAAGAATTGGCAGCCTGTTTGACATCTTCCTTGTTTATTTCACTCACTCTCTTCAGATAATTTTTGTAGTAATCATCCGGTAAATCATAGCGGGCAGTATTTACAGCAAATCGTGCAACGGTTTCGGGTTTTTCCAGTGACAAAGCAAAATTTCCCGAAACGTAGTTTTTTACCCGGCTAAGTTCTTCTTCCGGGACAGGTTCATTTTTTAAACGCTCCATTTCATACAGAATTTCAACAACGGCGCTGTCTGTTACCTCGTTTCTGACAGAAGTAGCTGCTTCAAATTTACCCACCAGTCTGTCTGAACTGATTCTTGAATAAGCGCCATAGGTCCAACCATGAGTTTCTCTTAAATTTTGAAACAAGCGGTATGTTGAGCCCCCGAGAATAATATTCATGATTTGAGCTTTCATAACCTCCGGTGACCCAACCATTAAGTCAATCGGATATGTCACTTTTATCACGGATTGAACTGATTCAGGCCGATCATGAATTACAATTTTTCTTGATTCGGGCGCTTTTGGTTGATGGTATGATTTCTTTTGCACTTCTTTTGCACTCCAGCTTTCAAAATAATTTTCAAGCATCGGTTTAACTTCTTTCACTGTAATATCACCAATAACTGCAAGATAAGCATTGGCCGGATTATAATATTTTTCGTAATAATCGCGACATATTTCCAGGTCAATTTTGCTCAACGATTCCTCGGTGGTTATTTCTCCGTAGGGGTGATCGTTACCATAAAGAATAACCTGGTTTAATCTGGAAGAAATTTGATCCGGATCTTTCAGTGAAGCCATTAACGAAGAAATGCTTTGCTTTTTAACCTTTTCAAGTTCATCCTGGGTTAATTTGGAATTTAGAACTACATCCGACATCAATTCAAGCAGTTTTTCATTGTGTTTTTTTAATGAAGCTGCATAAACGCTTGAAGAACTTGCATTTAGTGTTGCTCCAATAAAATCAACTTCCTGATTTAATTCGTCTTTTGTACGGTTTTCGGTAGCGGTTCCTATCAAGCTTCCGGCAATACCCACGTAACCAGCAAATTCGCCCTCATAAAGGGGGTCATTATCAAATATCAGGGAATACGCAACCCTGGGCAGTTTATGGTTTTCTACAACAAAAACTTTCAATCCGTTTTCAAGCTGAAATGTTTCGTATGTGCCGATTTTAATTTCAGGAGCAGGATCTGGTTCTGGTGGCTTGGTTCTGTCAATTTGAGCATATGCTGTAACCTGTAATATCAGAAAAATATAAAATATATTTATTCGTTTCATGTGTTTAAAATTTGTGACCAAACCTGAAATTTGGCACTCATTTCAATTATGGTAGTGTGTGCCTCAGTAATTATCTCAGATAACTTGTCCGACAATTGGCGGATGGTCTGTTTCATGGTAATGTATTGATTAAGTTTTTTAATTGGTTTGTGCCGTTTC